>NZ_JBVJWR010000012.1:0-268681 GCF_055602235.1 Streptomyces sp. NPDC037410
GAGGTGAGTTCCTAGACAGCTCCCACCACACCGGAGGTCTTCGCCATGTTCAAGACCAGACCAGTGTCAACAACGCTCGTGATCAATACACCTAGTCGCTCCAGACGCCCTCGCGCATGATGTGCCGGCCGATGACTTCGGGTGCCTCGTACCAGGCCTCCACCGCGACCGGCCGGACCCGGAACCAGACGTAGGCGGGGCCGGACGTCCGCGGGTCCCAGCCGCTCTTCGCGGCGAAGCCCTCGATCGCCTCCACCGGCGCCTCGTCGCTCGTGTAGGTCGTGACCTCGCCGTCCATGAGGACGACGTCCCGGGTGTCCCCGAGGGCGAGCCGGGTGCGGCCGCCGGCGGCGAGGTTCAGCCCGGTCGGGTTGGTCTGCCGGGTGCACAGCCAGACGGAGTCGCCGTCCCAGAGGAAGGACAGCGGCACGAGGTACGGCCGCCCGTCACTGTCGGCCGAGGCCACCCAGATGTCCACCTCCTTCTCCAACCGCGCCAGCACGTCCTTCTTCCGCTGCGCGGTGTCGCGCAGGGTCCCCTCGTTGTCGGTCATGGGACCGACCCTACCTGGGAGGATGGGAGGCCCAACTCCCCGTCCGGATCAGCCCTGGTCACGCCCGCAGCAGCGGGAAGGCCGCCCCGGCCCAGAGCGCACGGCCGGCGGTCGCCGCCTCGCCCTCGTCGCCGTCCTCGGTCCGCCACACCATCCCCTGCCCGGCGGTGGAGTCGTACGCGGCCCAGCCCGGGTCTCCGGTGGTGGCGAAGTCGGCCCAGGCGCGGACCATTCGGCCGGCGAGATCCCGGTCGGCGGGGGTCAGGGCGCCCCCGATGAGGAAGCCGACGCAGTCCTCGTCGGGGTTGCCGAAGGCGAAGGGGACGTCCGCGCAGTGCCAGGCCCGTACGGCCCCGTCCGGGCCGGTCCGGCGGCGGTCGAAGACGGACCGGAACGCCCGGCCGCCGCCCCGGACGTGCTGCTCGACGAGCCGCTCGGCGTACTCCCCGAAGAGGAGGGCCCCGAAGACCGCCAGGTAGACGTCGCGTGCGGAGGCCTCGGGGCCCGAGGCGGTGCGGTAGCCGGCCACCAGGCCCTCGGGGAGTCCGAAGTCCTCGGCGAATCGGGACAGTTGTTCCTCGGTGGTGACCTTCGCGCAGCTGCCGACGGCGTCGAGCAGCCAGTACTCCTCCGTGGTGTGGCAGACGAGGAGCTCCACGTCCCGGCTCGCCCCGGCGGCGAGGCCGGTGAGGGGGTCGACGGGCAGGACGTCGCCGTCGAGGACGGGAGCGTAGAGGGAGGGGTCGTAGTGGCGGGATCCGGAGGCGGGGTCGCGCCGGTACGCCTCGACGACCTCGTCGGAGGCGGCGACCAGGGCCTCGGGGCTCGCGGCGGTCAGGCCCTCGGCGGTGGCCGGGCAGCCGGCCGCGGCGGCGACCTCGCGGGTGGTCGCGGCGGCGATGTCGAGCGTGTAGTGGGGGCTGGCGGGGCTGTGGGCGATGGCGCGGTGGAACAGGCCGCGCGCCCGTTCCATGACCATGAGGCAGGCGACCGAGGCGGCGCCGGAGGACTGGCCGGCGAGCGTGACGTTGCCGGGGTCGCCGCCGAACGCGGCGATGTTCTCCCGTATCCAGCGCAGCGCGGCGATCTGGTCCAGCAGGCCGCGGTTGTCGGGATGGGCGGCACCCCCGGCGGCGGGGACATGCCCGAAACCCTCGAAGCCGATCCGGTAGTTGAGGGTGACGACGACCAGTCCGGCGCGGGCGAGGGCGTCGCCGTCGAAGTCGGGCTGGGCGGAGGAGCCGAAGGTGTAGGCGCCGCCGTGGATCCAGACCAGGACGGGCAGGGCACCGCCGTCCGGGGTCGGGGTCCAGACGTTGACGGTGAGGATGTCCTCGTCTCCGGGTGACCACACGGGCGAACCGGGCAGCTCCGCCGACTGCGGGGCGACGGGGCCGAAGGCCGTGCAGTCCCGCACTCCGGCCCACGCGGGCGCGGGGGCCGGCTCCTTGAACCGCAGGGCGCCGAACGGCGGTGCGGCGTACGGGATTCCGAGCACGGCGACGACCTCGTCGGAGGCCCGCAAGCCACGTACCGCACCGCTCGTGGTCGTGAAGATGTCCATGATCACAGCTTGGCACGGCCGCCGCCGCACGCGGTGGGATGCGGCGGCGGCGCGGGCGCTCGTCAGGGAAGGAGACGGACCACCTGGGGGTCGTGGTCACCGGCCTGGTCGGCGAACTCGCTGTTGACGTGGACGATGTCGTAGTCGTACGAGGTGAGCGCCGGGCTGGTCAGGATGTGGTCGATGGCCTGGGAGTTGCCCTGGTAGACGTAGGTGTAGCGTTCCGCGGCCGGGAGGGTGCCGACGAGCGGGGTGAGAACGCCGCCCGAGGTCAGCATGGTGACCGTGTTCGAGAACTCGAAGTCGTTGAGGTCGCCGAGGACGACGACGCGGGCGGAGGGCTGGACGGCGAGCAGCTGCTTCACGAAGCCGTTGACCTGGGTGGCCTGCTGGCCGCGCTGGGTCTCCGAGGAGCGGGTGGGCGGCTGGAAGCGGGATTGCAGGGGCTGGTCGCCACCCTTGGAGGTGAAGTGGTTGGCGATGACGAAGACGCTCTTGCCCTGGAAGGTGAACTCGCCTGCGAGGGGCTTGCGGCTGGCGTTCCAGGCGGAGTTGGCGGGGTTGATCCGGCCGGGCGAGACGGAGAGGGCCGCGGTGCCGGCGTTGTTCACGACCGAGACGGCGGTGGTGGAGGTGCCGCCGGGGCGGTCGGTGAAGTCGACGCGGGCCGGGTTGAAGAGGAAGCCGACGCGGATGTTGCCGCCGGGCTCGCCGCCGTCCTGGTCGTTGACCGGGTTGATCTGGCGGTACTGGTAGGCCGGGCCGCCCGCGGCCGAGACGGCGGCGATGAGCTTGGCGTAGGTCTGGTCGGCGGCGACGACCCCGTTGTCCGTAGCGCCGTTGTTGTCCTGGACCTCCTCCAGGGCCACGATGTCGGGCGAGGAGAGATGGGTGACGATCCCGGCGGCGAGCCGGTCGAACGTGGCCTGCGGGTCGGTCGGGTCGAGGTTCTCGACGTTGTACGTGGCCACGGCGAGCTCGCCCGCGGTCTGCGCCCGGGTGGTCTCGGGGGCGAGGGCGTTGTCGGTGAGGGTGCCGAGGGTGGTGGCCTGGATGCCGTAGCCGCCGAAGTTGTCGTAGTCGAGCGGTCCCGCGGTCGTGCCGCTGAGCACGTCGCCGACGTCGGCGACCGGGAACGCGGTGGTCAGCAGGGACTCGACCTTGACGCGGCCGACGTTCTGGGAGGCATACGAGCCGTAGACGGTGCCGCCGCGCGGGGTGGGGTGCTCGGTGGGCTCGACGGTCACGAAGAGCTCGCTGTAGGGCGTGGTGGCGCCGACGACCCTGGCCCCGCTGACCTGGACGCGCATGCCCTCCAGGGATTCGTACAGGTCGAGGGCGTACGTCGACGGGGCGAGGGTGAGGCTCTCGATGGAGGTGCCGCCGGCGTCGGGGGCGTAGGCGTCCGGGATGGAGGCCGCGTCCAGGGTGAACGCGGCGGGAAGGGCGTTGCCGGTGGAGAGGGTGGCCGTGATCGACGCGGAGGTCAGCTCGGTGAGCGACTGGCCGCCCTCGGCGGAGCCGCCGGGGTAGTACTCGGAGACCGTGCCCCGGACCGTGATCCGGTTTCCGACCTTGGTGGAGGGGGTGGTGGATCCGGTGTACACGAAGAGGGCTTCGCTGGTGGCCGGGTTGCCGTCGCCGACCGGATCCTGGATCCAGTACCCACGGGAGGTTCCGGTGGAGCGGATGGCGGTCACGATGCCGGTGACGGTGACCTGCTGGCCGTTGTACGGGGAGAGCCGCTTGGTGCCCTGGACGGCGGCGATGGTGACGGTGGCGGCGTGGGCGGGGAGCGCGAGGAGGCCGGCCGTGAGGGAGCCGACGAGCGCGGTGGCGGCGAGCAGGCCGGTGCGGCGGCGGCAGGCCGGTATGTGACGGAGCGTCATGGGGTGCCTTTCGCGAGGTGTCGTGGAGGGGTCGCGGAGCACCGCGCCGGACGTGGTGGAGGACGCGCCGTGGCGGCAGGGCAGTTGTAGTGGCGGCGCATGGCGCGGAGGGAACCGGAAGGTGTTCCACGCCTGTCACTTCTACGCGCGTCGCACAGTGTGGCGGTATGCCATGCCCCTGTCACTAGGGCGGTTCGTCGCCGGGGAAAAGCCCGCGGGGCCGACCCCCCTCCGCCATACGGGCGGGAGGAGGGTCGACCCCGACGTCGCGAACGGACCGGACGGTCGACCGGCGCACCCCGATATCACGGGCGGACAGGGCGGTCGACGAGACCGCCCCGCCCCGCCCCGCCCCGCCCCGCCCCGCCCCGGCGCAGCCTCAGCTCAGCCGGGTGTCCGCGTAGACCGTCATCGCCTCCTGCTGGTAGGCGGCGAGGCCCACGGCGATCCGGTCGAAGTTCTCGCGGAACCGCGGGTCCTCGGCATAGGTCCGGGCCAGCCCCCGGTACGCCTCGGCGCACGGGGTCCAGAAGCGGCAGACGTCCTGGTAGTGGGCCTCCACCTCGGCCTGGACCGCGGGGTCGGTGACCGGCGTGCCGGCGGCCATGTGCTCCGCGAAGCGGATCATCTGGGCGGTGACCTCGCGCTGCCACTGCTCCGTGGCCTCGGGGGTCAGCCCTTCGACGGCCTGCCGGGACTGCTCGTACGCCTCCGGCCACTTCTCCCGCGTCTCGGCCTCGATCTCCGGGTCCGCCTGGAAGCCCTCGAAGAGGTTCTCGGGGCGGTTGATGCTCATCATGTCCTGGTCCTCGCTTTCCTCGAGTTCGGCGATGGTGCGGGCGACCGTGCGGGCCAGCGTGCCGAGCCGGTCCTGCTCGGCAAGCAGTCTGGCGTGGTGCTCGCGGAGGACCGTCACGCGGTCGGCCCCGCTGTCGAGGACCTCCCGGATCTCGCGCAGACCGAGGTCCAGCTCACGCATGAGCAGGATCTGCTGGAGTCGCAGCAGCTGGGGCTCCTCGTAGTGACGGTGCCCGTCACTCGCGGTCCACGCGGGCGCGAGGAGGCCGATCTCGCCGTAGTGCCGCAGTGTCCGGGAGGTCACCCCGGACATCCGGGCCACATCCGCGATCGACCAGGCCATGACGGTTCCTTTCCTCGCCGGGGACCGGCTGTTCCGGCCCCACACGAAGACCGTAGGAGTTGCCGCTGCGTCAACCGCAAGTCTTCCACCTGCACCGCCCCGAGCCGGCGATCCCGTCATGCCCGAAGGCCGGGCGGACCCCCGAGAAGGGGGGCCGCCCGGCCTCGTCGTACGCGGAGCCCGCTCTCGCGGGGCGGCTGTTATTCGAGCAGCTCCGCGTACGAGCCCATGGCCAGGGCGATGTCCGCCTGGGCCCAGAACCGGTGGTAGGTGAAGACGGGCGCGGCGCCGCCCGCCAGGTAGGTCTCGATCTTCGGCCAGGCCGGGTCGTTCTTGTAGAAGGAACGGATCGAGGCGAAGGTCGACGAGGAGTTCACCACGTCGCCGTTCGGCATGGTGCCGGTCCAGCCGCTCGGCACGTACACGGGGTCGTCGAAGCGGTTGTAGTCGGCGCGGGTCTCCGGGACGGCGATGCCCAGGGCGTCCTGGTGGTGGTCCCACATGCCGTCGAGGAGGGCCTTGGCGACGCGCTTGGCCTCGGCGTGGCCGGACTTGGCCGCGTAGTAGGTGAGCGTCTTGGCGTAGGCGGCGGCGACGCCCACGTCGTCGGTGTAGTCGGCGACGGTGACGTGGAGTCCGGCGTTGGCGCCGGGGCTCGCCGCGTTCCAGGTGTCGGGCGCGCCGGACCACTGGAGCGTGGAGGGGATGCGGTAGGTGCCGTCCGGGTTGATCGTGGTCTTCGACAGCGCCCAGCCCACCCACTTGTCCAGGACGGCCTTCGCCTTGGCGTCACCCGTCTGCTGGTAGTACTCGGCGACCCGCTCCATGGACCAGGCCTGGAAGCCGAACCACTGGTTGGACGCGGGGTCGTGGTAGACGGGCTTCTCGTCGTAGTACATGCCGTGGAAGGTGGGGGTGCCGGCCGGCGGGGTGGCGTAGCGCCCCTGCCAGCTGTTGGTGGCGCCGCCCGCGATGGCGCCGTCGTCGGACTGGAGCCAGCGGTAGAACTCCAACTGCCGGCCGAGGCTGGTCGCCCAGTCGGCCGCGCCCGTCGCCGACTTGGGCTTGAGCGGGGCGTAGGAGCTGAGGGCGTAGGCGGCGAGGGGGTTCTGGTAGCCGCTGTGGTTGTGGCTGGAGCCGATGCGCCAGGACCAGCCGGCGGAGGTGTCGGTGGCGCCTCCCCAGGCGTAGTACCAGGACAGCAGGTAGTGGGCGCTGTCCTTGCCGGTGCCGGCCGGGCAGACGGTCGGCCCGACGCAGTTCCCGATCTTCTTGAAGTACTTGTCGAACATCGCGTACCGCAGGTAGTCGCCCATCTTCGCGGCCTTGCCGACGGTCGTGGCGACCTGGGCGCCCTTGCCCTGCTCCTTGGCCCAGAGGTCGGCCCAGTAGGCGGCCTGGACGGCGCGGGCGTCGGCGTCGGGGGCGTCGGTGTACTTCCACTGCTTGGCGTAGGAGGAGTCCCCGGTGAAGAGGTCCAGGTAGCCGTTCTTCCCGCCGAAGGAGAAGTTGTCGCAGGTGGGGTGGGTGACGGTCTCCCAGACGGACTCCTGCGGGCCGCGCTGGAAGGTGTTGATGTACGAGGGGCCGGTCGCCGTCGGTCCGGCGGAGCACTTCCCGGGCCCGTTGCCGTAGCCGTAGACGTTGTCGACGTCCTGGATCCAGTGCATGCCGTAGATGTCGTCGGTGCCGTAGGCGCTCTTCAGCTCGGCGGCGATCGGGTCGGCGCCGGAGGCGACGCCGGAGTCGAGCTTCGCCGGGTACTGGGAGGGGAGGTCCCACTCCGGGGCGTACGTGGCCGGCTTGGAGGCGTTGTACGAGGACGTGGTGGGCTGGTCGGCGTGGGTGGGGATCATGAATTTCTCCATGGTCTCCCAGGCGCCGTTGAACTTGGTCCAGTCGCCGGTGATCTTGCCGTACATGGCCTGGAGCCAGATGAGGTAGCTGTACGCCTCCGAGGTCGTCTCGTGCCCGTGGTCGGGGGCCTCGACGATCAGGGTCTCCACGGAGTGGTACGGGATGCCCTCGGGCGAGAAGTAGCCGTTGGCCGGGTTGGTGATCTTCCCGTGGAGGTCGAGGAAGCGGGCGTCGTACGTGGAGTTCGCGGCCAGCTGGGTGACGGTGACCTCGGCCTTGGCGTGACCGGGGGCGGTCGCGGTGAAGACGGCCGAGCCGGTGCCGGTGGCCGCGGCGGCGACGGTCACCTTCTGGGCGGTGTTCCAGTTCGCCGGGGTGAAGGTGAGGCTCGCCGGGGTCGCGGTGAGGTTGGTGTTGCCGGAGGTACGGGCGATGCTCACCGTCACGTTGGCGGTCGGGGCGGTGGAGAGCTTCAGGTCGAAGGTGCCGGTGGAGCCCTGGCGTACGCCGAGCTGGCTCGGGGAGGCGACGAGCGCGGGTCCGGCGGCGACGGTGATGCCGACGGGGGCGGACTCGGCGGAGGCGCCGAGGCTGTCGTACGCCTTGGCGTAGAGGGAGTGCGCGCCGGTGGCGAGACCGGCCGCGCTGTAGGTGAAGGGCGCGGTGGTGTCGGTGCCGAGGAGGGTGGTGTCGCTGTAGAACTCCACCTTGTTCACGGTGGCGCTGTCGGCCGCGGCCGCGGTCGCGGCGAGCGGCACCGCGTCGCCCTCCGTGTAGACGGCTCCCGGGGCCGGGCTGGTCAGGACCGCGACCGGCGGCTGGTGGGCGCCGGCGCAGGTGGTGCCGTTGACGGCGAAGGCGGTGGGGGCGGCGTTGGCCCCGCTGTAGGTGAACTGGGCGCCGGTGGTGATGGCGGCGCCCGCGGCGAGGGTGCCGTTCCAGGACGCGTTGGTCACCGTGACGTTCTTGCCGGACTGCGACCAGACGCCGTTCCAGCCGTTGGTGAGCTTCTGGTCGCCGGCGTAGGAGTACGTGAGCGTCCAGCCGTTCAGGGGCTCGGCGGCCCGGTTGGTGAGCGTGAGTTCGGCGGTGAAGCCCGAACCCCAGTCGTTGGCCTTGTAGTCGACGCTGCACTGGACGGCGGCGGCCTGGGCCGTGGTGGCGCCGACGGCGGTGAGGCCGAGGGGCAGGGAGAGCGCGGCGGCCAGGGCGGTCAGTTGCCGGCGGGGGCGCGTTCTCGGGCGGAGTCGTGCCATGGGGTGGTTCTCCTCGCGGCTCGGGAGGTCGGGGATGCGAAGAGCGGGGAAGGTGCGACAGTCAAGCTTTGAACCAGTGGGAGCGCTCCCACTGTGCAGTTGAGGCCCGATGCCGTCAAGATGCGTGAGGAAGTCGAAGTCAAAAGCCGGGGAATTTGCCCAACTCCTCTTTTGCTTGGCGTCAGTTGGCGCTACGGTCTGCCCCGACCCAGTGGGAGCGATTCCATCCAGTCGGCACAGCGTCACAGGTGTGCCCTCGCTGCGAGGACTCGCTCATGCGACATCCCCCACGTCTGTCCGCGCTGCTCGCAGGAGCGGCGCTCACGATGGCGAGCACCGCTCTCGCCCTCATGGGTACGGCCGCCGGAGCCTCGGCCGCACCCGCCTGCACCGTGGAGTACTCCGTCGTCGGCCAGTGGGCCGGCGGCTACCAGGGTGCCGTGACCGTCACCAACAACAGTGCCGCGCTGAACGGTTGGAGCCTCGGCTTCGACTTCCCGGCCGGCCAGGTGGTGAGTCAGGGCTGGGGCGGAAAGTGGTCCCAGTCCGGGAAGACCGTCACGGTCGCCAATGAGGCCTGGAACGGCGCGCTCGCCACCGGCGCCAAGGTCTCGGGCGGCTTCATCGCGTCCTGGACGGGCGCCAACACGGCACCCACGGCGTTCACGCTCAACGGCACGCCGTGCAACACGGAAGCGCCGACGCCCACGCCCACCCCGACTCCCACGACGCCGACCCCCACTCCGACCACACCGACCACTCCACCCACCACCCCCCCGACCACCCCGACCCCCGTCGTCGGCGCGCCCGAACTGAGCGTCTCCGGCAACAAGTTCACCGATCAGAACGGCGCGACCCGCCGCCTCCTCGGTGTCAACCGCTCCGGCGGCGAGTTCATGTGCGTCCAGGGCTACGGCATCTGGGACGGTCCCGTCGACGACGCCTCCGTCCAGGCCATCGCCGACTGGAAGGCCAACACGGTCCGCATTCCGCTCAACGAGGAGTGCTGGCTCGGTCTCGACAACATCAAGGCCGAGTACCGCGGCGCGAACTACATCAACGCCGTCAAGGACCTGGTGGCCAAGGTCCTCGCCCACGGCATGACCCCGGTGGTCGAACTGCACTGGACCCACGGCCAGTACACCGGGGACTCGGCGGGCTGCTCCGACGTGCACGCCTCCTGCCAGAAGCCGATGCCGGACGCCCAGTACACCCCGGCCTTCTGGACCTCGGTCGCCAACACCTTCAAGACCGACAAGCGGGTCGCCTTCGACCTGTTCAACGAGCCCTATCCGGACCGGGCGACCTCCACCGCAACGCAGGCCTGGTCCTGCTGGCGCGACGGAGGCACCTGCCCCGGCATCGGCTACGAGGTCGCCGGCATGCAGGACCTGGTGGACGCCGTCCGCGCCACGGGGGCGAAGAACCTCGTCCTGGTGCCGGGTCTCGCGTACTCCAACGACCTGAGTCAGTGGCTCACGTACCGCCCCACGGACCCGGCGGGCAATCTGGCCGCCGCCTGGCACGTCTACAACTTCAACACCTGCGCCGACGAGACGTGCTGGAGCAACACCCTCGCCCCCGTGGCCGCCCAAGTACCCCTCCTCGCGGGCGAGATCGGCGAGAACACCTGCGGACACGCGTTCGTCGACCGCGTCATGAAGTGGTTCGACGACCGCGGCCTCTCGTACCTGGGATGGACCTGGAACACCTGGAACTGCAACTCAGGTCCCGCGCTGATCACTTCGTACGACGGCACCCCCACCGCATTCGGCATCGGACTGCGCGACCACCTACGCGCCCTCACCCCGTGAATCCCCTGAGAGGAATCCCAACCCGCATGAGCCGCACCAGAAGCACCAGCCGCACCGCCCTCCTGGCGGCGCTCGGCCTGATCACCGCCACCGGCGCCACCGCCACCGTCTTCGGCACCGCCACCGCCGGCGCCGCCACCCCCGGCTGCAAGGTCGACTACCAGATCACCAGCCAGTGGAGCACCGGCTTCGGCACCAACGTGACCGTCACCAACACCGGTGACCCGGTGGCCGCCTGGACCCTGGAGTGGTCCTACGCCGGCAACCAGCAGGTCACCCAGGGCTGGAACGCCACCATCACCCAGTCCGGCTCCGCCGTCACTGCCAAGAACGTCTCCTACAACGGGACCCTGGCCACGGGTGGTTCCACCTCCTTCGGCTTCAACGGCTCGTACAGCGGCACCAACGCCGTGCCGGCCACCTTCAAGCTGAACGGGGTCGTCTGCAACGGCGCCACCGAGCCGACGACGCCTCCCACCACCCCGCCGACGACGCCCCCGACCACGCCGCCCACCACCCCGCCGGCCGGCACCAAGGCGGACAACCCGTACGCCGGTGCCAAGGTGTACGTGAACCCCGAGTGGTCCGCGAAGGCGGCGGCCGAGCCCGGCGGCACCAAGGTCTCCAACCAGCCCACCGGCATCTGGCTGGACCGGATCGCCGCGATCAACGGCACGAGCAGCTCCATGGGCCTGCGCGCCCACCTCGACGAGGCCCTGAAGCAGAAGGGCACCGGCGAGATGGTCGTCCAGCTGGTCATCTACGACCTGCCGGGCCGCGACTGCGCCGCGCTCGCCTCCAACGGCGAGCTCGGCCCGACGGAGATCGGCCGCTACAAGACCGAGTACATCGACCCGATCGCCGCGATCCTCGCCGACTCCAAGTACGCGGGGCTCCGGATCGTCACCACCGTCGAGATCGACTCGCTGCCCAACCTGGTCACCAACGTCTCCGGTCGTCCCACGGCCACCGCCAACTGCGACGTCATGAAGGCGAACGGCAACTACATCACCGGCGTCGGCTACGCGCTCAAGAAGTTCGGCGCGATCGGCAACGTCTACAACTACATCGACGCCGGCCACCACGGCTGGCTGGGCTGGGACGACAACTTCGGCGCCTCCGCCGAACTGTTCAAGCAGGCCGCCACGGCCGAGGGCTCCACCGTCTCCAACGTGCACGGCTTCATCGTCAACACCGCCAACTACAGCGCCCTGAAGGAGGACCACTTCAAGATCGAGGACTCCGTCAACGGCGTCTCCGTGCGCCAGTCGAAGTGGGTCGACTGGAACCGCTACACCGACGAGCTGTCCTACGCCCAGGCCATGCGGAACAAGCTGGTCTCGCTCGGCTTCGACAGCAACCTCGGCATGCTGATCGACACCTCCCGCAACGGCTGGGGCGGCACCGCACGGCCCACCGGCCCGGGTGCCCTGACCAGCGTCGACACGTACGTCAACGGAGGCAAGTACGACCGTCGCATCCACCTCGGCAACTGGTGCAACCAGTCCGGTGCGGGCCTCGGCGAACGGCCCCAGGCGGCCCCGGCCGCGGGCATCGACGCGTACGTCTGGATGAAGCCCCCGGGCGAGTCCGACGGCGCCTCCAAGGAGATCCCGAACAACGAGGGCAAGGGCTTCGACCGGATGTGCGACCCGACGTACACGGGCAACGCCCGTAACGGGAACAGCATGTCGGGCGCGCTGCCGGACGCCCCGCTCTCGGGCCAGTGGTTCTCGGCCCAGTTCCAGGAGCTCCTGAAGAACGCCTACCCGGCGCTCTAGTTCCCCCCTGACGAAAACCGCGGCCGGCCGGGACCCGAGGGGTCCGGCCGGCCGCGGTGCCGTACGACGACCATCCCGAGGAAACTCAGGAAGACTCGCGGACCACCAGCTCCGTCGGCAGCACATGCCGGCTCGGCCCCTCTCCCGCCGCCCCCGCGATGAACTGGAGCAGCATCCGTGCCATCGTGCGGCCCATCTCCTCGATGGGCTGCCGCACGCTCGTCAGCGGCGGGTCCATGAGCCGCGCCACCGGGGAGTCGTCGACCCCGACGAGCGCCACGTCCTCCGGCACCCGGCGGCCCGCCTCGCGCAGGGCCGCGCGCGCGCCCGCGGCCATCACGTCGGAGGCGGCGAAGACGGCGTCCAGGTCGGGCCGGCGGTCCAGGAGCTCCCGCATCGCCCGGCGGCCGCCCTCCTCGGTGAAGTCGCCCGCGGCCACGAGGCCCTCGTCGGGCGGCAGTCCGGCCTCCGTGAGACCGGCCCGGTAGCCGCCGAGCCGGGCGCGCGCGACGTACATGTCGAGGGGTCCTGTGACGGTCACGATACGGCTCCGGCCGCGCCTCACCAGGTGGGCGACGGCCGCCCGCCCGGCGCCGATGTTGTCGGAGTCGACGTACGGCACGGGTTCGGCCTCCGTACGGCGGCCGTTCATGACGACCGGGAGGCCCAGTTCCCTGATGCGGTCGGGCAGCGGGTCGTCGCCGTGGACGGAGGCGAGGAGCACGCCGTCGACGCGCTGGGCGGCGAGGTACTGCTCGAAGCGCTGCCGTTCCTGCTCGCTGCGGACCAGGGTGAGCAGGAGCTGCTTGTCGGCCTCGGCGAGCTCGGCGCTGACCCCGCGGATGAGGTCGAGGAAGTAGGGCTCCGCGAAGAGCCGGGCCTCGGCCTCGGGGATGACGAGCGCGATCGCGTCGGTGCGGCTGCCCGCCAGGGCGCGGGCGGCCTGGTTGGGCACGTAGCCGAGTTCGGCGACGGCCCGGGCGACGGCCGTTCTGGTCTGCTCGCTCACCCGGGGCGAACCGTTGATCACCCGGGAGACCGTGCCCCGGCCGACGCCTGCCCTGGCCGCGACCTGTTCCAGGGTGGGTCTACCGCTCTGCCGTCCGCTCACCACTCCCGAACTCCCCTCGTAGGACAACATGCCGCTCACCACGGACAGCGCCATATGGGAGCGCTCCCACCCTAGCCCACCGCGAACTCCCCGCACCACGAGCATGCGTTCAGGAGATGACGCCCCGGCGGCCGCAGGGCGCCGCGAAACCCCCGGAACACCTTCCGGTAACGAATCCGCGTTCATGTCTTGACACCCATACCCGCCAGGCAGCAACCTTCCGGCAACGACGTGGGAGCGCTCCCATCAGGGGCGCGACACAGCCTTGCATCAGGTCCTGGCAGGCGTCGCCGAGCCGCGAGCAGCCGGCCGGGCCTCTTGGCGCACAAAGAGCACCACCTTGGACGAGGAGAGTGGAATGCGCACTTCCAGCAGCAGACGCGGACGCCGTGCGGCGCTCGCGGCGGTCGCCGTCGTCGTGACCGGCACGACCCTGCTCACCGGTTGCGGCAGCGACGAGGACAGCGGCGGCAAGGGCGGCGCGAGCGGCTCGGGCTCCGGGAAGATCACGCTGCGGATCGGGACCTTCGGTTCCTTCGGCTACGACGACAAGACCGGCGCCAAGCTGTACGCCGAGTACGAGCGGCTCCACCCGAACATCAAGATCGAGGAGTCGAACGTCTCCGACGGTCAGAAGTACTGGGACACGCTGAAGCTGCGCCTCACGCAGAACAGCGGCGTCGCCGACATCCAGGCGGTCGAGGTCGGCTACATCGCCGAGGCGACCGGCACCGCGATGGCGAACAAGTGGGTCGACCTGGGCAAGGAGGGCGGCGCCAACCTCGGCGACTTCCTCGACTGGAAGGTCAAGCAGGCCACCACGGCCGACGGCAAGGTCATCGGCCTCGGCACCGACATCGGCCCCATGGCCATCTGCTACAACAAGGACCTCTTCGCCAAGGCCAAGCTGCCGACCACCCGCGAGGAGGTCGGCAAGCTGTGGGCCGGCGACTGGTCCAAGTTCATCGAGACGGGCGAGAAGTACAAGGCGGCCGCGCCCGCCGGCACCGCCTTCCACGACTCCGCGAGCGGCCTCTTCAACGCCGTCATCTCCAGCGACCCGGTGCAGTACGCCAACGCGAGCGGCGAGCTCGACTGGGAGAACAGCCCCGGAGTGAAGAAGGCCTGGGAGACCGCCGTGAAGGCGGCCCAGGGCGGACTCACCGCCAAGCTGCGCCAGTTCGACGAGAAGGGCACCTGGAACGCCGCCTTCAAGAACTCCAAGTTCGCCACGGTCGCCTGCCCGAGCTGGATGACCGGCATCATCAAGGACCAGGCGGGACCCGCCAACCAGGGCAAGTGGGACATCGCCGCGCCGCCGGTCGCCGGCAACTGGGGCGGCTCCTTCCTCGCCGTGCCCAAGGCCGGCAAGCACACCAAGGAGGCCGCCGAGCTGGCCGCCTGGCTGACCGCCCCGGCGCAGCACGCCAAGGTCTTCGCGGTCAACGGCAACATCCCCTCGTCCAAGGACACGCTGCTCTCCTCGGCGGTCCAGGAGGCGAAGCTGCCGTACTTCGGCGACACGCCGGTCGGCAAGATCTTCTCCAGCGCGGCCGTGGGCATCCACCCCGCCGTCATCAGCCGCTACGACGGCCAGGTGAAGACCTTCCTCACCGACAACGGCATCCTCGACATCGAGCAGCGCGGCACCGACCCGGCCAAGGCCTGGGAGAACGTCAAGAAGCTGGTCGACGACAAGATCGACCACTAGAGCCCTTCCGGACGGGGGCGACCACCGGTCCGCCGCCTGCCAGGCGGCGGACCGGCACCGCCCGTACCACCGCACGCATCGACCTGGAAGGACGCCCCCGTGGCCACCTCCCTTCGGGCGAAGCGGGCCGGTTCCCCGCCGCCCGCCGCACCGCCCTCCTCCCCCGGCGGCCCCCGCGGCCGCCGCGCCGCCCCCCGCGGCCGCCGCGCCGCCCCGCGCGGCTGGCGCAGCACCCTCTACCGCTGGGACATCAAGGCGGTCCCGTACGTCTTCATCGCCCCCTTCTTCCTCACGTTCGCGGCCTTCGGGCTCTTCCCGCTGCTCTACACCGGCTGGCTCTCGCTGAACCGGGTCGAGCTCGGCGGCGACCCGACGTGGAAGGGTCTTGAGAACTACACGGACCTCGCGACCAGCGAGTTCTTCTGGAACGCGCTCTTCAACACCTTCACCATCGGGGTGATCTCGACCGTTCCGCAGCTGCTGATGGCCCTGGGCCTGGCGCACCTGCTCAACTACAAGCTGCGCGGCCGCGGTTTCTTCCGGGTCGCGATCCTCGCCCCGTACGCGACCTCGATCGCGGCGGCGACCCTGGTCTTCGCCCAGCTGTTCAACACCGACTACGGGATGATCAACGGCCTCCTCGACTGGATCGGCATCGGTCCGGTCGACTGGGAGTCGTCCAAGTGGCCGGCGCAGATCGCGATCTCGGTGATCGTCACCTGGCGCTGGACCGGCTACAACGCGCTGATCTACCTGGCCGCGATGCAGGCCGTGCCGCAGGACCTGTACGAGGCGGCCTCGCTCGACGGGGCCTCGCGCTGGCGGCAGTTCCTCAGCGTCACCATCCCCTCGATCCGGCCGACGATCCTCTTCACGGTCATCGTCTCGACCATCGGCGCGACCCAGCTGTTCGGCGAGCCGATGCTCTTCGGCGGCAGCGTCGGCATCAGCGGCGGCAGCGGCAACCAGTTCCAGACGCTGAGCCTGCTGATGTACGAGAAGGGCTGGGTGACCGGCGCGCTCGGGCAGGCCTCCGCGATCGCCTGGGTCATGCTGCTGCTCCTCCTCCTGATCGGCGGCGTCCAGGCGCTGGTCTCCCGCCGCAACCGCACCAAGCTGGGGGGATGACCTCATGGCCCGCACACTCGACACGACGCCGATCGAGGTCAAGGCCCCGGCGGCCCGGCCCGGGCGCCGCTTCCGCCAGTCCGCCGGCCGTCAGCACCACGCGGGACCGCTCACGTACGTCCTGCTCGCCGTCGCCGCCGTCGTCTCGCTCTTCCCGCTGTACTGGAACCTGGTCGCCGCCTCCCACACCGGCGAGCGGGTCGTGGAGGCCCCGGCGCCGCTGCTGCCCGGAAAGCGGCTCCTGGACAACCTCGAATTCGCCTGGAACCAGGTCGACATGGGCGAGGCACTGGTCAACACCACGATCGTGGCGAGCCTGGTGGCCCTGTCCACCGTGCTCTTCTCCACCCTCGCCGGCTTCGCCTTCGCCAAACTGCCCTTCCGTGGCCGGGGCATGCTGCTCTCGCTCGTGGTCGCCACGATGACGGTCCCGCCGCAGCTCAGCGTGATCCCGCTCTACCAGATCATCACGGACCTCGGCTGGTTCGACCAGCTCCAGTCGGTCGTGCTGCCCTCGCTCGTCGCCGCCTTCGGCGTGTTCTTCATGCGCCAGTTCCTGGTGGAGGCGCTGCCGATGGAGCTGGTGGAGGCGGCCCGGATGGACGGGGCGCACAGCCTGCGGATCATCTGGCACGTGGTCTTCCCGGTGGCCCGGCCTGCCATGGCCGTGCTCGGCATGCTGGTCTTCGTCCAGGCCTGGAACGACTTCTTCTGGCCGTTCATCGCGCTGACCCCGGACGGCAGCCCCACCCTCCAGGTGGCGCTCGCCGGACTCGGCGCGGGCAATCACAGCGTGGACCAGGCCGTGGTGCTGACCGGAGCGCTGATCTCCACCGTGCCGCTGCTGCTCGTCTTCGCCTTCCTCGGCAAGCACATCGTCGGCGGCATCACGGCCGGCGCCGTGAAGAGCTGACGAGCCCCCTGTTCTGTTCCTCCGTACCCGTGTTGGGAGCCCCCTCCTATGACCGCGTCCGAAATCCGGCCGCTCACCGCCATCCGTTCGTTCCCCGCCGACTTCCTGTGGGGCGCCGCCACCGCCGCGTACCAGATCGAGGGAGCGGCGGCCGAGGACGGCCGTACCCCGTCCATCTGGGACACCTTCTCGCACACCCCCGGCAAGGTCTTCGAGGGCCACACCGGTGACGTGGCCGTCGACCACTACCACCGGTTCCGCGAGGACGTCGGGATCATGTCCGAACTCGGCCTGAACGCCTACCGGTTCTCCGTCTCCTGGTCCCGGGTCCAGCCCACCGGCCGGGGGCCTGCCGTGCAGCAGGGCCTCGACTTCTACCGGCGGCTCGTCGACGAGCTGCTCGCCGCCGGGATCGAGCCGGCCCTGACGCTCTACCACTGGGACCTGCCGCAGGAGTTGGAGGACGCGGGCGGCTGGCCCGAGCGGGCGACCGCCGAGCGGTTCGCCGAGTACGCGGGGATCGTCGCCGATGCCGTCGGCGACCGGGTGAAGCGGTGGACCACGCTCAACGAGCCGTGGTGCAGCGCCTTCCTGGGGTACGGCTCCGGGGTCCACGCCCCCGGCCGGACCGAGCCGGTGGCCTCGCTGCGCGCCGCCCACCACCTCAACCTCGGGCACGGCCTCGCGGTCCAGGCGCTGCGGGCCGCGCTGCCGGCGGACCGGCAGATCGCGGTCTCGCTCAACCTGCACGAGATCCGTCCGCTGACCTCCTCGCCGGAGGACCTGGACGCGGCCCGCCGTATCGACGCGGTCGGCAACCGGATCTGGCTGGGCCCGATGCTGGAGGGCGCCTACCCGGAGGACCTGTTCGCCGACACGGCGCACCTCACCGACTGGTCCTTCGTCCGGGACGGCGACACCGCGACGGTGCACCAGCCGCTGGACCTGCTCGCGATCAACTTCTACACGCCCACGGTCGTCTCGACCGTCGTCGAGGGCACGGAGAAGCCGCAGGACGACGGTCACGGCCACAGCGACCACTCGCCGTGGCCGGGCTCGGACGCGGTCGCCTTCCACCGGGCGCCGGGCGAGCCGACGGCGATGGGCTGGGCGGTCGACCCGAGCGCCCTGTACGACCTGCTGACCCGGGTCTCCGCCGCGTACCCCGAACTCCCGCTGGTGATCAGCGAGAACGGCGCGGCGTACGAGGACGTGGTCGGCCCGGACGGTGCGGTGCACGACCCGGAGCGCGCCGCCTATGTGCACGCGCATCTGGAGGCGGTGCACCGGGCGATGGCGGACGGGGTGGACGTACGGGGCTACTTCCTCTGGTCGCTGCTCGACAACTTCGAGTGGTCGTACGGCTATGCGAAGCGGTTCGGCGCGGTGCGGGTGGACTACGACACCCTGGAGCGCACCCCGAAGTCGAGCGCCCGCTGGTACGCGCGGGTGGCGCGCTCGGGTGAGCTGCACGCGCCCGACGGGCACTGAGGCGGGACACGGGGCGAGGGCCGTGCCGGACATCCGGCACGGCCCTCGCTCACGTACTGATCGTGCTGATCGCCTGTCAGATGTCGACGACGCGGTAGCCGATGACGTAGATGCCGCCGGAGCCCTCGACCGTGCGCCACTGGGTCTCGGCGCCGACCTCGCTGCCGGTGACGAGCGCGGCGCCGAGCTTGTCGTCGCTGCTGGTGGTGTCGTAGTCCCACAGGGTCAGGGTGCGGGCCTGTTCCTTGCCGAGGATGAGCGCGGCGTTGCCGTTGCCGTCCTCCATGGAGCGGACGTAACCGGTGCCCATGGTCTGGTACTTGATGCCGTTGCCGGGCCAGACCTTGACGGCGTTGCCGTTGGCGTCGGTGATCTTGAGGTAGGCCTCGTCGTGGTCGCCCTCGCTGTTCTGCTGGCAGTGCAGCTCGAACAGCTCGATCTTCACGTAGTCGATCGGCTCGGCGTGCGCGGTGCCGGCGAAGGCGCCGAGGCTGCCGAGTCCGAGCAGGGCGGTGGCGGCCATTCGGACGGCTCGGTTCTTGCGCATGTGGTCCCCCCACACATTCGGGTCACGGGTGTGACGTGGTGTCCGGACCGCCTTCCCCGGCGGTCCCGGTGTGCCGTTTCCCCCCGGCACGACATCCACTGTGCCCGGCGGCCCCGCCCGGGCTCTACGCGCGTTCCGCTGGGCGGAACAGTCGCTAGAAGGCGACCGTGCTCGGCGGGACCGGCCCCCGGTGTCCGCCCCGGGCGAGCGCGCGGGTGACCGCCGCGCCCGCCTCGGCGACGGCCTGGGCGAGCGCGTCGAGCCCTCGGCCGGCCGGGACCATGCCGGCGAGCGCCGCGACCGTACGGCCGTCCGGGGCGCGGACCGGCAGCGCGGCGCAGCACACCCCGTCCATGACGTCCTCGCGGTCGAGCACCGGCCCGCCCCTGAGCGGCCCGCACAGGGCCTTTCCGGCGGCGGTGTCGAGGCGGAAGGCGATGCCGTCGCGGACGGGGAGCAGCGGCTCCAGGTCGCCGGGCACCGAGCCGACCGTGATCGCCATGTCCTCGCGCATCACGGCGAGGACGACGCTGGCGCCGGTGGCGGCCCGGAGGCGCTGGAGCGGCAGCCGGGCGGCGGGGCGCAGGCCGGGGTGCGGTTCCCAGGCCTGGCCGAGACGGTAGAGCTGCGGGCCGACCCGGTAGCGGTTGCCCTTGCGTTCGACGGCGCCGACGCCGACCAGCTGGTCGAGCAGCCGGTGGACGCTGCCCTTGGGCACGCCGCAGGCGAGTGCGAGTTCGGTCACGCCGGCCTCGTCGCCGTTCCGGCGCAGGGCGTCGAGCAGCGCGAACGCTCCTTCGAGCACTCCCCGGCCGCGCTCCTGGCGCCGCGGCGCGGCCGCCTCCGCGACGCCGCCGGTTCTCCGTGCCGTTCCGGTGTCCATGAGTCCCCCTGACTCGGTACGCCCGGCCGTGGTCCCCCGATGGCACGGCTGCGGGCACATGTCACAGAGTGCCGCAGACCCGGCCATTGCGGCGAAGGGCTTGCGCCGCCGGTCGTGTCGCCGCGTGCCCGGCCCGATGTACGGGGGACCCCTTAGGGTGGTCGGACATGAGAGACGCCCAACCGCCCGCCGCCCGGTCCCGTCGGCGCAGGACCGCCGCACTGGTGGCCGTGGCCACCGCCGTCGCGGGGATCGCGACCGTGTTCGTCGTCGCCGCACCGCCGTCGCGGTCCGAGCCCCGCCCGGCGGCGTCCGCCGCGGCGGCGAGCCCGTGGCTGCGTGCGGCGGGGGCGCCGCTGACGGTGATCGCCCACCGGGGTGCCCCGTCCGCGGCCCCGGAGAACACGCTGGTCTCGGACGAGGTGGCCCGGCGGGGCGGGGCGGTCTGGATCGAGAACGACGTGCAGCCCAGCAAGGACGGCGTGCCGTACATCCTGCACGACACGACCGTCGACCGGACCACGGACGGCACGGGGGCGATCCGCTCGCTGACCTCCGCCCAGCTGGACGCCCTGGACGCCGGGTCCTGGTTCGCCCCCGCCTACGCGGGCACCCGGGTGCCGACCCTGGCCGCGCAGCTCGCGGACCTGAGGGAGCGCGGCGGGAAGCTGCTCCTGGAGATCAAGGGGCGGCACACGCGCGCCGAGGTGGCCCGGATCGTCCGGGACGTCCGCGACCAGGACATGGCGGAGCGGGTCTTCGTGCAGAGCTTCGACGTCCCGTCGCTGCGGTACGCGCACGAGCTGGCGCCCGAGCTGCCGCTGGGCCTGCTGCGCAGCACCCTGGACGCCGACCCCGTCGCGGTCGCCGAGGATCTGGACCTCGCCGCGTACAACGTCGCGGACACCGCGCTCGCCACCCGTCCGCAGCTGGTCGGCGGCCTCCACGCGGCCGGCGTGGCCGTGAACGTGTGGACGGTCGACACGCCGGCGCGCTGGAAGGCCCTGGACGCGCTGGGCGTGGACGGCGTCATCACGAACCGCCCTACGGAACTGGGGGGTTGGTCCTCGGGCCGGGGGAACTGACCGACGCGGCACTTCCCGCCGGGCCGATCCCACCGGGCCGGCGCCCGCGCCCCGTGTGGGCAATCGTCCCGCTGGGGCGATGGGGGTCCCCCCTGCTCGAGCGGAACGATTGACCGCCCTGCGGCCGCTCCTGGAGACGGGCGAGGCCGACTTCCCCGGGGAGTTTGCTGACCGCGACGACGCCGTACCCGGCGGCGGTTCCGGGGGCGGCGCCGGTGCCGGTGCTCGTGGCCTCGATGGGCCCGCAGGCGCTGCGTGTGAGCGGTGAACTCGCGGACGGCGTCCTGCCGTTCCTCGCGGGCCCGCGGGCGCTCGCCGAGCAGATCGTCCCGGCGGTGACCGCGGCGGCCGAGGCGGCGGGCCGGCCGGCGTCCCGGATCGCGGCGCTCGTGCCGGGCGTGGTGACGGCGGACGCCGAGGGCGTACGGCAGAAGGCGGCGGAGGCGCTCGCGCTGTACGAGCGGATTCCCTCGTACCGGCGGGCGATCGAGCCCTCCGGCGCCGAGGGTGCGGCCGGAGTGGCCGCGATCGGGGACGAGGAGACGGTCGCCGCCGAGGTGCGGCGCTACCGCGAGGCGGGGGCGACGGAGGTGGTGTTCACCGCGACGGACCTGGGTGGCGAGGACGACCGCCGCCGCACCTGGAAGCTGCTCGGCGAGCTGTCGCGCGGCTGAACCGCTAGGTCTTCGAGGCGCTCTGGGGTGCTTCCGACTCCTGGAGCGCTTCCTCGCCCTCCGTGTCCAGGTGGGGCAGGATCCGGTCCAGCCAGCGCGGGGTCCACCAGGCGCGGCTGCCGAGGAGGGTCATCACGGCGGGCACGAGGAGCAGGCGGACCACGGTGGCGTCGATGAGGACGCTGGCGGCGAGGCCGAGGCCGAGCATCTTGATGACGATGTTGTCGGAGACGATGAAGGCCGCGAAGACGCTGACCATGATCAGTGCGGCGCAGGTGATGACCCGGGCGGTGATCTCCAGGGCGTGGGCCACGCTGGCCTTGGAGTCGCCGGTGCGCAGCCAGGCCTCGCGGACGCGGGACAGCAGGAAGATCTCGTAGTCCATGCTGAGGCCGAAGACGATGGCGAACATCATCATCGGCACGTAACTCTCGATGGGCACCTTGCCGTTGACGCCGAGCGCGGGCCCGCCCCAGCCCCACTGGAAGACGGCCACGACGACGCCGTACGAGGCCGCGATGGACAGCACGTTGAGCACGGCCGCCTTGACCGCGACGAGCAGGCCGCGGAAGACGATCAGGATGACGAGGAAGGCGAGCGCGACGACGACGGCGATGATCAGCGGCAGTCGGCTGGAGACGATGTCGAGGAAGTCGACCTGGGCGGCCGTGTTCCCGGTGACGTAGGTCTGGGCGTCGGTGCCGGCGACGGCCTGCGGGAGGACGTCGTCGACGAGGTGGTTGGTCAACTGGGTGGTCTTCTCGTCCTGCGGGGAGGCCACCGAGTAGGCGGTGCCGACGAGGACGTCTCCGTCGGAGGTGGTCTGCAGCGGGGTGATGAAGGCGGCGTTCGGGACGCCCGTGAGCGACTGCTGGAGTTTGGTGGCGAGGGCGGCCCGGTCGGCGCTGGGTACGGCCGACTGGTCGACGACGACGGTGAGCGGCCCGTTGGCGCCGGGCCCGAAGGCCGTGGAGATCAGGTCGTAGGCCCGCCGGTCGGTGAAGGACTCGGGGTCGGCGCCGTCGCCGATGTGGCCGAGCTGGATGAAGAGCAGGGGGAAGGCGAGGACGAGCAGGGCCAGGACGCCGCCGGTCAGGAACCACCAGGGGCGCCTCTCGACGCGCTGCGCGTACCGGTGCCAGGTGCCGTGCGCGGCCGCTCCGGGCTCGGCGTCGGTCTCGGCGACGGGCTTGCGGACGTGGTAGCGGTCGATCCGCTTTCCGACGAGTCCGAGCATGGCCGGGACGAGGGTGAGGGCGGCGATGACGGCGGTGACGACCGTGAAGGCGGCCGCGAGGCCGAGTTTGCCGATGAAGGTGACGCCGGAGACCCAGAGCCCGGAGAGGGCGATGATGACGGTGCAGCCGGAGACGAGGACGGCGCGGCCGCTGGTGGTCGTGGCGAGGGCGGCCGAGTCGGCGGGATCGTGGCCGTTCATGAGGTTCTGGCGGTGGCGCGTGATGAGGAAGAGCGCGTAGTCGATGCCCACGCCGAGGCCGATCATGGTGGCCAGGGTGGGTGAGACGGTCCCGAAGGTGAAGGCGGCGGCCATCAGGCCGAGCAGGGCGAGCCCGCAGATCGCTCCGAGGAGTGCGGTGATCAGCGGCATGACGGCGCCGATGACGCTGCCGAAGCCGATGAGGAGGACGACGATCGCGACGGCGAAGCCGATGGCCTCGCTGCTGCGGTCGTCGGCGGTGGGCCGGGCGAGTTCGCCGAGGGAGCCGCCGTACTCGACGGTGACGCCGGCGTCCCTGAGCGGCTGGACGGCGGCGTCGACACCGTTGAGGTAGTCGGTGCCGAGGGTGGAGGGCGCCACGCTGAAGCGGACGGTGATGTAGGCGGTCTTGCCGTCCGTGGAGAGCGGGCCGGTGTTGGGCGTCCCGGCCGGGAGCGGCGGCGGGGTGGTCCCGGGCGGCGGCAGCGGGTTCTGGGCTCCGATGACGTCGGGGAGCTTCGCGAGGGCGGCGACGGCCGAGTTGACGGCGGACGACTCCTGTGTGAGGGCCTTGGAGGGGTCGTTCAGGACGATCTGGGAGCTGTATCCGCCGGCGGCGGGATCGTGGGCCTTGAGGACGTCCAGGCCGTCGGCCGACTGCACTCCGGGGAGCGCGAAGTCGTCGGAGAACATTCCCCCCACGGCCCGGTCGGCGATCTGGAGTCCCGCGACGGCCGCCAGCCAGAGGGCGATGACGACGATGAAGTGGCGGGCACACCAGTGACCGAGTCGGTAGAGGACGCCTTGCGAGGGTGCTGGCCGGCCGCTGGCCGGGCTTCCTGCGTTCATGGCGTGGCCGTGTCCGGATAGGGAAGTCCCCGAGCGGTTCCGGCACCCGCGTCGTGCGGGCCTACCCGTCCATTCTTCGCCTCGCGCCACGCTCCGGCATCTCGGCCTGCGCGCGGCCCGGTAGGAGACGGCTCGCGGCGGGTAGTCCGCTGGTGACATCCGGGAAACGCGCGACGTCCGGGAAGCGCATGACGTCCGGGTGCATGGCGTCCGGGAATCGCGTGACGTCCGGAAGCTCGTGACGTCCGGGAAAGGGAGCAGCATGCGGGAAGAGGGTTCCGAGCGGAAGCCGCTGTCGGCGGCGGAACTGTTCGACGGTCTCGGCATCGCGTACGAGCGGGCTTTCGGGCATCTGCCGGAGCAGTCCGCGGCGGTGGACTGGCTGACGGACCGCCTGGCCGCGGGGGCCCGCGTCCTGGACGTCGGCAGTGGCACGGGGCGGCCGGTCGCGGAACGGCTGGTACGGGCCGGGTGCGCGGTGACGGGCATCGACGTGTCCGGGGAGATGGTGGGGCTTGCCCGCGCGCAGGTGCCGGAGGCCCGGTTCGAGCAGGTGGACGTGCGTGACTACGACGCCGCCCCGGGGAGCTTCGACGCGGTGTGCGCGTTCTTCCCGCTGCTGATGATGAGCCGGGCGGAGGCGGTCACCTCCCTGGAGCGGATGGCGGGATGGGTGGCGCCCGGGGGCTATCTCGTGACCGCCACGGTGCCGGCGGACGTGGACGGGGTGGAGATCGAGTGGTTCGGCCGGCCGGTCAGGGTGTCCAGTCTCCCGGTCGAGGAGTACGTGCGGACGCTGCGGGAGGAGTGCGGTCTCGAGGTCCTGCGGCACGAGGTGTCGGTGTTCCGGCCGGACGACGAGCGGGCGGCGCCGGAGGCGCATCTCTTCTGCTTCGCGCGGCGGGCCGAGGCCGTCTGAGGGGTGTTCCACCGGTCGGGCAGCCGTCTCGGGATACGGAAGAGAAGAAGGTCACAGTCGTACGCCCTCTGCTCCTTTGTGGATCTCCCCTAGCATCCGAGCCATGACGGTCCTGCCTGACGACGGGCTCTCCCTGGCGTCCGAATTCCCAGACGCGCCACATGAGCAGTGGCAACACCTCGTGGCGGGTGTCCTGCGCAAGGCGGGCAAGGAGGTCTCCGGCGACGCCGCCGAGGACGCCCTGTCCACCCTCCTTGAGGACGGCCTCGACACCCGCCCGCTGTACACCGCGCGCGACTCCGCGCCCGACCCCGGTCTGCCCGGCTTCGCGCCCTTCGTGCGCGGCGGGCGGGCCGAGGGCAACACCGCCGGCGGCTGGGACGTGCGCCAGCGGCACGTGACGGCCGACGGCGAGGCGGTCCTCGCCGACCTGGAGAACGGCGTCACCTCGCTGTGGCTCGGTGTCGGCGGCTCCGGCATCCCGGTGTCCTCGCTGGACGGCGTCCTCGACGGCGTCTACCTCGACCTCGCGCCCGTCGTCCTCGACGCGGGCGACGAGACGGCGGCGGCCGCCGAGCGGCTCCTTCGGCTGTACGAGGAGCGGGGCGTCGCCCCGGAGGCGGCCCGGGGCAACCTGGGCGCCGACCCGCTGGGTCACGAGGCCCGTACCGGCCACGCGGCCTACGACCTGGCGTCCGTCGCCGGCCTGGCGCGCCGCTGCGCCGACACGTACCCGGGGCTGCGGGCCCTGACCGTGGACGCCCTGCCGTACCACGAGGCGGGCGGCTCGGCCGCGCAGGAGCTCGGCTGCTCCCTTGCGACCGGCGTGGCGTACCTGCGGGGTCTGACCGGGGCCGGACTGAGCGTCACGGAGGCGTGCGGGCAGCTGGAGTTCCGCTACGCGGCCACCGCCGACCAGTTCCTGACGATCGCGAAGCTGCGCGCCGCCCGCCGTCTCTGGGCCCGTGTCGCCGAGGCCTGCGGGGCCCCGGAGGCGGGCGCGCAGCGCCAGCACGCGGTGACCTCGCCGGTGATGATGACGCGCCGCGACCCGTGGGTGAACATGCTGCGCACCACCATCGCGACGCTCGCCGCGGGTGTGGGCGGCGCCGACAGCGTCAGCGTGCTGCCCTTCGACGAGGCGCTCGGTCTGCCCGACGCGTTCGCCCGGCGGATCGCCCGCAACACCTCCACCGTCCTCATCGAGGAGTCCCACCTGTCCCGGGTGATCGACCCGGCGGGCGGTTCCTGGTACGTGGAGCGCCTCACCGACGAACTCGCGCACGCCGCCTGGGAGTTCTTCCAGACGATCGAGCGCGAGGGCGGTCAGGAGGCCGCGCTGCGCTCGGGTGCGATCGGCGAGCGGCTCGCCGAGACCTGGGCCGCCCGCAGCAGGAAGCTCGCCACGCGCCGGGAACCGATCACCGGCGTCAGCGAGTTCCCGCACCTCGCGGAGAAGCCCGTGGACCGCGCGCCCGCGCCGGAGCCGCTGTCCGGCGGTCTCCCCCGCGTCCGGCGCGACGAGGCGTACGAGGCGCTGCGCGCCCGCTCCGACGCCCATCTCGCGGCGACCGGCGCCCGGCCCCGCGTGTTCCTCGCGGCGCTCGGCCCGGCGGCCGCGCACTCGGCCCGGCTCACCTTCGCCGCCAACCTGTTCCAGGCGGGCGGCATCGAGGCCGTCACCGAGGGCACGTTCGAGGAGAGCGGTGCCCGTGAGGCCTGCCTCTGCTCCAGCGACGCGCTGTACGAGGAGGGGGCGGAGGCCGCCGCCGGGGAGCTGCGCGCGGCCGGGGCCGAGCACGTCCTCCTGGCCGGGCGCCCCGGGTCGTACGCCGGTGTCGACACGTACGTCTTCGCCGGCTGCGACGCCGTCGCCCTGCTCTCCACGACCCTCGACCGCATGGGAGTGTCCTGATGTCCATCCCCGACTTCTCCGGGATCGAGCTCGGGGCACAGGCCGCCGGGGGCGGGCCCGACGAGTGGCGCTCGGCCGTGAAGCGGGCGGCGGGCGGTGACGACCTGCTGTGGGAGACCCCGGAGGGCATCGCCGTCAAGCCGCTGTACACCGGGCAGGACCTGGAGGGCCTGGACTTCCTGGACACCCTCCCGGGCATGGCCCCGTACCTGCGCGGCCCGTACCCGACGATGTACGTGAACCAGCCCTGGACGATTCGTCAGTACGCGGGTTTCTCCACGGCCGAGGAGTCGAACGCCTTCTACCGGCGCAACCTCGCCGCCGGCCAGAAGGGCCTGTCGGTCGCCTTCGACCTGCCGACGCACCGCGGCTACGACAGCGACCACCCGCGCGTCACGGGTGACGTCGGCATGGCCGGCGTGGCCATCGACTCGATCTACGACATGCGGCAGCTGTTCGACGGCATCCCGCTGGACAAGATGTCCGTGTCGATGACGATGAACGGCGCGGTGCTGCCCGTGCTCGCGCTGTACATCGTCGCCGCCGAGGAGCAGGGTGTTCCGGCCGAGAAGCTGGCGGGGACCATCCAGAACGACATCCTCAAGGAGTTCATGGTCCGCAACACGTACATCTATCCGCCCGGTCCGTCGATGCGGATCATCTCCGACATCTTCGCGTACACCTCGCAGCGGATGCCGCGCTACAACTCCATCTCGATCTCCGGGTACCACATCCAGGAGGCGGGCGCGACGGCCGACCTGGAGCTGGCGTACACGCTGGCGGACGGTGTGGAGTACATCCGCGCGGGGCGTGAAGCGGGCCTGGACGTGGACGCGTTCGCGCCGCGCCTGTCGTTCTTCTGGGCGATCGGCATGAACTTCTTCATGGAGATCGCGAAGCTGCGCGCCGCGCGCCTGTTGTGGGCGAAGCTGGTCAAGCAGTTCGACCCGCAGAACGCCAAGTCCCTGTCGCTCCGCACGCATTCGCAGACCTCCGGCTGGTCGCTGACCGCGCAGGACGTGTTCAACAACGTCACGCGGACGTGCGTGGAGGCGATGGCCGCGACCCAGGGCCACACCCAGTCGCTGCACACCAACGCCCTCGACGAGGCCCTCGCGCTGCCGACGGACTTCTCCGCGCGCATCGCCCGGAACACGCAGCTGCTCCTCCAGCAGGAGTCGGGCACCTGCCGGACGATCGACCCGTGGGGCGGCAGCGCGTACGTCGAGAAGCTGACGTACGACCTGGCCCGGCGCGCCTGGAAGCACATCCAGGAGGTCGAGCAGGCCGGCGGCATGGCCAAGGCCATCGACGCGGGCATCCCGAAGCTGCGCGTGGAGGAGGCGGCGGCCCGCACCCAGGCCCGTATCGACTCCGGTCGGCAGCCGGTGATCGGCGTCAACAAGTACCGCGTGGCGTCCGACGAGCAGATCGAGGTCCTCAAGGTCGACAACTCCTCGGTCCGCGCCCAGCAGATCGAGAAGCTGCGGCGGCTGCGCGAGGAGCGCGACGAGACCGCCTGCCAGGATGCGCTCGACGCGCTGACCCGGGCCGCGGGCGGCGACGGCAACCTCCTGGAGCTCGCGGTGAACGCGGCCCGCGCGAAGGCCACCGTCGGCGAGATCTCGGCGGCCCTGGAGAAGGTGTACGGGCGGCACGCGGCGCAGATCCGTACGATCTCCGGCGTGTACCGCAACGAGACAGGCGAGTCCCCCTCCGTGGAGCGCACCCGGGCCCTGGTCGACGCCTTCGGCGAGGCCGAGGGGCGTCGGCCGCGCATCCTGGTCGCCAAGATGGGCCAGGACGGCCACGACCGGGGCCAGAAGGTGATCGCCACGGCCTTCGCCGACCTGGGCTTCGACGTGGACGTGGGCCCGCTGTTCCAGACCCCGGCCGAGGTGGCGCGTCAGGCCGTCGAGGCGGACGTGCACATCGTCGGGGTCTCGTCGCTGGCCGCGGGTCACCTGACCCTCGTGCCGGCGCTGCGGGAGGAGCTCGCGGCGGAGGGCCGCGAGGACATCATGATCGTGGTCGGCGGCGTGATTCCCCCGCAGGACGTGCCGACGCTCCTGGAGATGGGTGCGGCGGCCGTGTTCCCGCCGGGGACGGTGATCCCCGACGCGGCCCACGACCTGGTGACCCGGCTCGCGGCCGGCCTCGGGCACGACCTGTGATCGGTCTCGACACGTACGTCAAGGCCGTGCTCGACGGGAAGCGGGCGGTGATCGCGCGCGCGATCACCCTCGTCGAGTCGACGCGCCCGCAGCACCGGGCCCTCGCGCAGGAGCTCCTCACCGAGCTCCTGCCGCACAGCGGCAAGGCCGTGCGGATCGGGATCAGCGGGGTGCCCGGGGTCGGCAAGTCGACCTTCATCGACGCGTTCGGGACGATGCTGACGGGCCTCGGCCACCGGGTGGCCGTGCTCGCCGTGGACCCGTCGTCGACCCGTACGGGCGGCTCGATCCTCGGCGACAAGACGCGGATGGAGCGACTGGCCGTCGACCCGGCGGCCTTCGTCCGCCCCTCCCCCAGCGCCGGCACGCTCGGCGGTGTCGCGAAGGCGACCCGCGAGTCGATGGTCGTGATGGAGGCCGCGGGCTACGACGTGGTGCTCGTGGAGACGGTGGGCGTCGGTCAGTCCGAGACGGCCGTGGCGAACATGGTCGACTCGTTCCTGCTGCTCACCCTGGCCCGGACGGGCGATCAGCTCCAGGGCATCAAGAAGGGCGTCCTGGAGCTGGCCGACGTGGTCGCCGTCAACAAGGCGGACGGCCCGCACGAGCGCGACGCCCGCGCCGCCGCGCGGGAACTGGCGGGCGCGCTGCGGCTGATGCACGGCGCCGACGCCGCCTGGGCGCCGCCGGTGCTCAGCTGCAGCGCACGGGAGTCGGCGGGCCTCGACGAGGTCTGGGAGCGGCTGCGGTCGCACCGCGCGCTCCTCGACTCGACCGGCCGCCTCGCGGCCAAGCGGCAGGACCAGCAGGTCGACTGGACGTGGTCGATGGTCCGCGACGAGCTGCTGCGCCGGCTGCACACGGACCCGGCGGTCCAGGACGTCACGCCCTCCCTGGAGCGGCGGGTCAGGGACGGCGAGCTGACGGCGACGCTGGCGGCCGAGCAGATCCTGAAGGCCTTCGGGGAGCGCGAGAGCTGAAACGGCGTGTGGGCGCCTGGACGGGGAATCCCGTCCAGGCGCCCTTCACCATGCCCGGATCCTGTCGGGCGCCCTTCGCCATGTCCGGATCCTGTCGGGCGCCCTTCGCCATGCCCGGCCGCGGGCTTTCTCAGGCGCCCTTCTCCACACCCGGGCGCAGCCCGTCTCAGGCGCCCTGTTCCATGCCCGGCCGCAGCCGCGCGAGCAGTCCGTACAGGGTGGCGCTGTCCTCCGCGCCGAGCGTGTCGAGGGCGCCGTGGGTGGCCTGCATCTCCTCGCGGACCCGCCGGATGACCCCCCGGCCCTCGTCGGTCGCCACGACGTTCTTGACGCGCCGGTCCGAGGCGTCGGCCTCGCGGCGCACCAGCCCGCGTCCCTCCAGGCGGTCCACGATCCCGGTGACGTTCGACGCGTCGCACACGAGGAGCGTGGCGAGGGCGCGCATCGGCAGCGGGCCGTTCAGCTGGGCGAGCACCTTGGCCTGCGTGGACGTCAGTCCGTGGTGGGCGGCGGCCGCGGCGAAGTCGCGCCACTGGGCCGTGCCGATGGCGGCGAGGAGCTCAAGCAGCTGGAGCTTGGTGGGCGTCTCGGGGGTCGTCGCGCTCATGCGTCGAGCGTACCCAGGATCCTTGACATTATCAATTATTTACTTAAGGACCTCAATCATTCACTTGACCTCCTCAACCATTGAGGCCTACCTTCGACGCATTACTTGATGACATCAAACATCTACGACGTGAAGCACTGAGAAGGCCCCCACCCATGAGTCACGAGACCACCCCGCCCGCCGCCGACCCCCGGCGCGAGACGCGCATCGTCTTCGCGCTGAGCCTCGCCGCCATGGTCGTGTCGATGATGCAGACCCTGCCGGTCCCGATCCTCGGCCTCATCCGCGCCGACCTGGGCACCTCGGCCGCGAACGTGAGCTGGGTGACCACCGCCACACTGCTCTCCGCCGCCGTCTTCACCCCGCTGCTCGGCCGCTTCGGCGACCAGCGCGGCAAGAAGCCCACCCTCGTCGCCGTCCTCGGCGTCATGGTCGCAGGCTCCGTCGTCGCCGCCCTGGCGACCTCGCTCCCCCTGCTGATCCTCGGCCGCGTCCTCCAGGGCGCCGCCACCGCGATCTTCCCGCTGGCCCTGTCCGTGCTGCGCGAGGAGGTCCGCCCGCAGAAGCTGCCCGGCGCGATGTCGCTCGTCAGCGGCACCCTGGCCTTCGGCAGCGGCCTCGCGCTCGTCGCCACCGGCCTGCTCACCTCCGGCTCCGACGCCGACTACCGCAGCGCCTTCTGGATGGCCACCGGCTTCGCCGCGATCGCCCTGCTCGCCGTCGTGTTCCTGGTCCCCGCGACCCGCCACAAGACCGGCGGCCGCACCGACTTCCTCGGCGCGCTCACCCTCGGCGCCACCCTGCTGCTGCTCCTGCTGCCGATCTCGCAGGGCCACGAGTGGGGCTGGACCTCCGGCCGCACCCTCGGCAGCTTCGCGGCCGCGGCCGTCATGACCGTCGTCTGGGTCCTCACCGAGCTCAAGGTCCGCGAGCCCCTCGTCGACATGCGGATGTTCGTGCACCGGCCGGTGCTCATGGCGAACCTGGCCGGCATCCTCGTCGGCTTCGGCATGTTCGCGAACTTCCTGGGCGTCTCGTACCTCGTCCAGATGCCCGAGGCCCTCACCGGCTACGGCTTCGGCGCGTCCATCCTGCGGGCCTCCGTCGAGTTCCTGCTGCCCGGCGCGATCGTCTCCCTGCTCGCCTCGCCGATCGGCGGCCGGCTGGTCCGCCACCGCGGCCCGCGCACCGCGCTGACCCTGGCCGCCGCGCTCGGCGCGGTGGGCTTCGGCTGGCTCGCCCTCGACCACGGCCACACCGCCTCGGTCATCGGCGCCGGTGTGATCGTCGGCGCGGCCGTCAGCTTCGGTTACGCGGCCATGCCCGCCGTCATCATGTCGAGCGTCCCGCACCACCAGAGCGGCATCGCCAACGGCATCAACTCCATCTCCCGCTCCACCGGCAGCGCGGTCGGCAGCGCCGTGGTCACCACGATCCTGGCCTCGAAGACCATCGAGCACCTCCCGGCCGGCGTCCCGGCGCTGCCCGCGGAGTCCGGCTTCACCCTCACCTTCGGGATCGGCGCCGTCGCCTTCGCGCTGGTCGCCGTCATCGCCCGCTTCGGCCTGCGGACCGGCCAGGCGCCCCGTACCGAGCGGGTGAGCGCACCGGCCGCCGGGACCCCCGAGAAGGAGACGGCAGCCGCGGCATGACGCGAGGGGCGGGTCCGTCGGATGACGGACCCGCCCCTCGGCCGTGGACCGGTGCGTCAGACGCGGTCGGCCGCGATCAGGACGTACTGGAAGGAGCCGTCCTTGTACGACTCGATGAACGCCTCCTCGATGCCGGTGACCAGCGAGGACGTGGCCCGCAGCTCCCAGTAGGGCAGGGTGTCCGGCGTCAGGTCGATGACGGCCTGCGGGACGAGCCGGTTGTCGGCCATCGCCTTGAGGTACTCACGGCGCGAGTGGATGTTGCACTCGAAGTGCGCGTTGATCTGCGAGACCCACTTCGACGGCTGGCCGTACCTCGGGTTCCAGCAGCCGGTGATGGTCACGTAGCGGCCGCCGACCTTCAGGAACCGGGAGTGCTCGGCGAACAGGTCGTCCAGGTCGACGTACATGCTCGACTCGTTGTTCCACGAGCCGGCGATGCTGCCCTTCTCGAAGGGGGTGTCCAGCATGTTGCACACCTGGGCGTGGACGTGGCCCTCGATGCCCAGCTCCTTGGCGCGCTGGTTGCCGAACTCGGCCTGCGTGGAGGAGAGGGTGACGCCCTCGACCTTGCAGCCGAAGCGCTGGTGGGCCATCACGCTCGAACCGCCGCGGCCGCAGCCGGCGTCGACGAGGGTGTCCTCGCTGCCGATGGCGCCGAGGTTGTCCAGGAGGACCTCGGCCTGCGCCGACTCCAGGCGGTGCAGCTCGGCGATCAGCTTCTTCTCGTACTCGCTGTCCTCGACGTCCCCGAGGGAGGCATGGTCCACGGCGCCGATGCCGTAGTGGTGGTGGTACAGCCCGTCGACGTCACCCAGGCGCAGGTTCACCGGCCTGGCCTCGGCGTTCCAGTAACGGGCGATGTCTCCCTGGTACGGCGTCGCCGGGCCGGGAACGAACGCGGAGTCGACGGTGGAGAGCTCGGTGTTGGTCACAGATGAATCCGTTCTTACCAGAAATCGGGCAGGCTGTAGCGGTACGTATTGGTCTGGTGCCAGTAGTGGTTGCCGTCGACCCAGACGGCGACTCCGCGCAGGAAGCGGAGCACGCTCGGGACGGGGCAGACGGCGGCCAGCTCGGCGGACGCGGCCTCGAAGTCGCGCATGAGCTCGTTGTGGACCTCGACGGCCTTCAGGTAGCCGTCCTTCTCCGAGAGCTTCTCCTGCTCGGAGAGCACCACGGGCAGGTTCATGTGCCGGCCGGGGCTGGCGAGTTCCTTGGTGTACGAGTAGAGGTCGTTGACGATGGTGCTGGCGTTGCCGGCGAGCGCGAGGACCCGCTGCATGGCCGGCTGGGCGTGCAGGTCGGCGGGGAGTTCGTAGCCGCCGACGGTGTCGGTGATGGTGGGGCAGGGGCGGAAGTTGTTGAACTGCCGCATCGCCAGGTACTCCCAGACCTCCGGCACGTGGTTGGTCTCGTCCCACGCGGCCTCGGCGAGGTAGCCCATGTGCAGTCGGGCCATGTCGTGCCGGAACCGGTCGGCCTGGGACGGCGTCGCCAGACGGACGAAGTACTCCATGGCCGAGCGGTACGAGCGCCGGGGCGCGTCCGCGTGCAGCGACTCCGCCCACACCGGCTGGTACTCCGCCGTCGAGTGCAGCGGGTCCAGGGCGGTGTGCGCCATGAGGAGGCGTCCACCCAGACCGATGGGCGAACCGCCGAGGTCCTCGCAGTAGCAGTCGTCCACGGCGTTCTCGGCGACCATCAGCCGGGCGGCGACCATGAGGTGCTCGATGGTCGGGGCGTCCGGGTGGCAGGCCACCATGTAGCGCCCGACGTGGAACCCGTCGAAGTCGCCCTCCCAGTCCTCGGGGTAGAGCTGGATCTCGTCCAGCGCCCAGGACTTGATGCGGAGGCTGAGCTCCTCCACGCGCACCGGGTCGGGTTCGGGCACGGGGTGCCAGTAGAGGCCCGGGATGATCAGGGCGTCCGACGGCGCCACGGACGGCTCCGCCGGGAGGGCCGGGAGATCCGCGCGGGGCGCCAGGGAAAGCCCCGCCGTGCCCAGACCGCTGGGACCGCGCGGAACCCACCCCGGATCGGGCTGGATCCGCGGGACCGCGGCGACGGGGGCCTCGGCGGAGAGCCCGGCGGGAGCCGCGGCGGGGAGCCCGGCAGGAGCCGCGGCGGAGACGTCGGCGGGAACCCCGGTGGAGAGCCCGGTCAGGGGCCCGGTGGGGATCCCGGCAGGGACCCCGGTGGGGAGCCCGGTGGGGAGCCCGGTCGGGAGCCCGGTGGGGAGCCCGGTCGGGAGCCCGGCAGGGGCCCCGGTGGCCTCGGCTGTTGTTTGCGGGTGGGCTTCGGCGGGGGCGGCCGGTGCCTCGGCCGGGCCGGTTGCCGCGGCCGGGGCGTGCGGGAGGGCGATGCCGTGGGCCGCCGCGTCGGCGAGGACTCGGGCGGTGAACGAGGCCGCGGCGCCGGGCAGGCTGGACTGCAGAGGGGAAGGCCCGGGATCGGGCATCCGTGACTCCTTGGAAAGAGGGGTGGGCCGTCCCGGATTCCGGGCACGCCGGCCCGGCCCGGATGGTCCGGGTGGTGGTGGCCTGCGGTGGGGAGGGCCTAGTCGCGCCGGCGCGCGATCTGCACGTTCTCCAGGACGCCGAGCGCGTTCGGGACGAGGACGGCGGCGGAGTAGTACGTCGTGACGAGGTACGACATGATCGCCTGCTCGCTGATCCCCATGAACCGCACCGACAGGCCCGGCTCGACCTCCTCGGGCAGTCCGGTCTGACGCAGACCGATGACGCCCTGGTTGTCCTCGCCGAGACGCATGGCGAGGATGGAGCTGGTGTTCTCCTTGCTGATCGGGATCTTGTTGCAGGGCAGGATCGGGACCCCGCGCCAGGCCGGGACCCGGTGGCCCTGGAGCTCGATGGTGTCGGGGTAGAGCCCGGCACGGTTCCATTCGCGCCCGATCGCGGCGATCGTCTTGGGGTGGGCGAGGAAGAGCTTGGTGCTGCGGCGGCGGCAGAGCAGCTCGTCCAGGTCGTCCGGGGTGGGCGGGCCGGAGTGCGGCTGGATCCGCTGCTTGAAGTCGGCGTTGGGGAGCAGGCCGAACTCCGGGTTGTTGATGAGCTCGTGCTCCTGGCGCTCGCGCAGCGCCTCGACGGTGAGCCTGAGCTGCTCCTCCGTCTGGTTCATCGGCCCGTTGTAGAGGTCGGCGACCCGGGTGTGGACCTTGAGGACGGTCTGGGCGACGGAGAGTTCGTACTCGCGCGGCTTGAGCTCGTAGTCGACGAAGGCGCCGGGGATGTCGGCCTCGCCCTTGTGGCCGGCCGACATGGCGATCTCGGCCTCGCCGTACTTGTTCTGCCGCTGGTCGGGCAGCGAGCTGAACTCCTCGATGTGGGACCGGAGGCTCGGCGCCGAGTTGAGGATGTTCGTGAAGTCGGCGCGGGAGAGGGTGAGCAGGGTGCCGGAGGTCTCGGCCGTCGCGGTGTAGTCCCAGCCCGCGTCGCCGTCGAGGAGGGCGTTCTCGCCGAACCGGTCGCCGTCGGCGAGCGTCGCGACCGCGACCTCGTCGCCGTACTTGCCGACGGAGGTCTGGTTGACGCGGCCGTGGGCGATCAGGTGGATCTGGTCGGCGGGCCCCCCGCGCTGGACGAGCACCTCGCCGGCGCTGAAGTCGCGCTGGACGCAGCGGTCGGCCAGCGCGTTGAGCACATCGCCGTCCTCGAAGCCGCGCAGCAGGGCCAGTTCGCCGAGCTCGCGGGGGATCACGCGGACGCGGGAGCCGTCCTGGACGAACTCGATGCGTCCGTCGCCGACGGTGTAGGTCAGCCGGCGGTTCACCCGGTAGGCGCCGCCCTTGGTCTCCACCCAGGGGAGCATCCGCAGCAGCCAGCGGGAGCTGATCTCCTGCATCTGCGGGGCGGACTTGGTCGTGGTGGCGAGGTTGCGGGCGGCCGCGGTGCTGAGGCTGGACTGCTGGGGCGGCCCCAGCTGCACCGGGCGGTCGTCAACGGTCATCGGGACGAGCTCTCCTTGGCGAGGGCGGCGTTCAGCGCACGGATGCGTCGAAAACCGGTGAAAGAAGACGAAGGGGGGCGAAGATCCGGGAATCGGTCCAGATCTCGGGGAACAGTAACGGCCGCCGAGCCCGCCTCGCTCAGAGAGTCCGAGGGCATTAACTCCTTGCAGTGATCTTGCTCGAAATGATGTTTATCCCTGTCACCAGCGGGTTTCCGGCCAACCCGTCGGGAGTCGGCCGGCGACGTGCCCTCCACCCGGTGGTTCGGTCGCCCGTTCGGCCCCCCGGATCGGGGGGCCTGCGGGCAGGGGCGCGTGCGACTCGTCCATACGGGGGAAGCGTTCGCCTCCGCGTGCGTCGTGTTGACCGGGGCCGGGGGCCGGGGCCGGAGGCCGGGAGCGACCGGGGGTCAGCGCTTGAGCTGTCCGTCCAGCCACTGGAGGACCTCGGGCGTCACCGGGTCGGTGATGTCGGCGAACTCGTCGTGCTTCTTCAGGAACTTCGCGACGTAGGGGCAGACGGGGACGATGCGCATCCCCGAGGCGCGGACGTCGGTGAGCGCCTGCTCGATGAGGATCGAGGCCAGGCCCCGGCCCGCGTAGGCCTCGTCGACCTCGGTGTGGAAGAAGACCCGGCGGTCGTCGCGGTCGCGGTAGGCCGTCAGGCCCGCGCGCTCGCCGTCGACGAGGATCTCGTACCGGTGACGGGCGTCCACACGCTGGACGACGGGGGTGGTGGACTGCTCGGTCATGGGAGTGCCTTTCGTAGGGTGTGGGCGTGAGCCGTGAACGGTCAGTGGCGCGCGGGGTTCCCGCGCGGCGCGATCCGGGCGTTGGGCAGGGCGGGGGCGGGGAGGCGGTCGCCGGGGTAGCCGTCGACGCTGCCGAAACGGTCGGAGGCCTTCTCCCACTCCTCTCGTGCCTCGACGATGTCCTCGTGGCTGCGGCCGATGAAGTTCCACCACATGACGATCTCCTCCTCGAACGGAGTGCCGCCGAGGAGGACCGCGCGGGCGGGGGCGTCCGACTCGTTCGTCAGGGTCAGGGCGTCGGCCCCGGTGCCGGCGTATCCGAGCTCGGCGGGGCGCAGGAGCGTTCCGGCCATGCGGACCTCGCCGGTGTCGACGAGCAGGCCGTGCTCGAAGGCGGGGTCGGTGGGGAGGGTGACGGTCGCGCCCGGGTCGAGGACGAGTTCGGCGCCGAGGAGCGGGGTGAAGGTCCGGACCGGGGAGGCCGAGCCGGCGAGCGACCCGAGGAAGACCCGTATGCCCGCTCCGTCGACGCGGACCGTGCCGGGGGCGTAGTGCTGGAAGTCCCGGGCGGTGTCCCGGTGCGCCCCGGGGAGGGCCACCCACAGCTGTACGCCGTGCAGGACGGTGGTGCGGGCGGTCGAGACCTCGGTGTGGCTGATGCCGTACCCGCCGGTCATGAGGTTCAGCTCGCCGGGGCGTACGTACGCGTGGCTGCCCAGGCTGTCGCGGTGCTCGATCTCGCCGCTGAACAGCCAGCTCACCGTCTGCAGTCCGATGTGCGGCTGGGGGGCGACGTCCATGCCGCCGGACTCGGCGACGTCGTCGGGGCCGATGGGGCCCCCCGCGCGAGCGAAGCCGAGCGTGGGGGAGGTCCGCGAAGCACCAGGCGCCGATGAGCGTGCGGGCGCGCTGCGGGAGCGTGCGGCGCACGGTCATCGCCCGGGGCCCGCCGAGCGGGACGTCCCGTGCCGTCAGGACCTCGGTCTCCGCGATACTCATGCCGCCCCTCCCCTCCAGAGATAGTTCCATTTTCAACAATCATGGGCGATGATAGCCCTTGCGACGGTGACACGCACTGTTCGCGGTCGAGGCGGGCACGGCCCGGAAGGAGCGCACGGTGAGCGACACGGCAGGAGCCCCGGCGGACAAGCGGATCTACGTCGACAAGCAGAGCCCCAAGGCCTACCACGCGCTGGTCCAGACATCCGAAGCCGTGCGCGCGACGGCCGCCGAGGCCGGGCTCGACCGCGTTCTGGTGGAGCTCGTCAACCTCCGCGTGTCCCAGATCAACGGCTGCGCGTACTGCCTCGACGTGCACACCAGGGCCGCTCTGCGCGCGGGCGAGACGGCCCGCCGCCTGGGCGTGCTCGCCGCCTGGCGCGACACCGAGCTCTTCACGGACCGCGAGCGCGCCGCGCTCGACCTCGCGGAGGCCACCACCGCGCCCGCCGACGCCCTCGCGCAGGACCGTGCCTGCGACAGCGCGCGCCGGTCGCTGAGCGACGACGAGATCTCGGCGGTGATCTGGGTGGCGATCACGATCAACGCCTTCAACCGGGTCTCGATCATGAGCAGGCACCCCGTACGGGAGACACCCGCCAAGCGCTGACCCCGGGCGGCGGACACGGCGAAGGTCCGGCGCCGTCGGGGCACCGGACCTTCGGAGGGGTTCGTGTCGGGTCGGTCAGGTGGAGATCTCGGGGAGCACCCCGGTGGCCGGTGCGGCCAGGTCGGTCAGCTGGCGCAGCTGCCCCAGCTCGTTCACCCGGCTGAGACCGTTCAGCTGGCCCGCGATGCCGGGGAACCGCCCGCGGGACTCCTCGGGGATGCCGGTCGTGGCGAGGGAGTCGAGCTCGCTGATCGGGTTGATCTTGGGGCCGAGGGGGCCGGTGGCGTCGGCGGCGGACGCGGTGCCGGCGGCGGCCCCGCCGAGGCACGAGAAGGCGGCGGCGACGGCGAGGATCGAGGAGATGCGTCGTGTTGAGGTCACACCCTCACAACGGGCCGGCCTGCCGCGGGTCACGGTCGACCCCCGCTCCGACCGTTCTCACCGTCCGAACGGGGGGTCACGCAAGCTGAGGGGCGAGGAGAGCGAAGAGACTATTTCAAGTGGTTTTGAGAAGGAAGCCTCTTCATGGCCTCGCCCGGGACGACCGTAGCAGTCAGGCCGGGATCAGGTCGCGCAGATTTTCGGGAGTGAGGACGCGCGAGCCCTCCGGCAGGCCGTCGGGGCGCTCCAGACCGATGTACGTGACGGGCCCGTCCGGCAGGGTCGAGCCGTCCCACCAGGCCGTCGCGGTGGCGTCGGCGGCCATCAGGTCGATCAGGTGGCGGACCGTCAGCGGCGTACGGGCGAGCAGCCCCCGGAGCAGTACGGAGACCGACACCCGGTTCTCCTCGACCCGGTTCGCCGACGGATTGCCCCTCAGATACAGATGCAGCCACCGCGCGCGCCAGCGGCCGTCCTCGCCGCGCTCGAACGCGAGCGGCAGCGCGACCCGGCCGGGACCGCGCAGGTCGGACTTCATCCGGACCGTGCGCGGCTCGAACGGGCGGCCCTTCTGCTCGGTCTCGCGCAGCATGTAGCCGAAGAACGACTCCTCGACCTCCTCGAAGCCCTCCCCGGAGTAGAGGTTCACCTGCGGCACGACGAAGCTGCCGCGGACCGCCCCGAGCCGCAGGTCGATGAACTCCGAGGCGCCGTCGGGGGCGTCGGTGACGTCGCCCGAGTGGCTGCCCTCGACGGTGGTGAGCGCGGTGTACGAGAGCCAGGTGACGGTCGCGTAGTCGGCGTCCAGGACCAGCGCCGACAGGTCGTAGTCGGTGCTGCGCGCGGTCTGCTTCCAGTACGTGAAGAAGCGCAGCAGCTCGCCCTCGACGGGCGACACGGAGCCGCGCGGCAGGACGCCGAACCCCGCCGCGGTCGCGCGGCCGCTGAGCGGGAGGGCCACGTCCAGGACGGCGGGGTCGACGAGCAGCCGGCCGGGGGCGGGCAGCCGGCGCCGCGTCTCGGCGTCGAGGACGGCGCACAGGCGCTCGCGCACGGCGGGCGGCAGCGGCGGACGGGTTTCGGCGGTGACCCAGGCGGCGCCGGCCCGGTTCACGAACACCCGCCGGTCCCCCGTCGTCCCCGCGCGGTTCTGGACGTGCTCGCGGAGGGAGAGGAGGACGCGGCCGGAGACCCGGGGGACGGCGCTCTCGAACGCGGCGAGGACCGCGTCGACCTCCTTCGGCCCGTCCGCCGCGCACAGCAGCCGGTCCAGGGCGCGCAGCAGCCTGCCGGGGGCGGCCGTCAGGAGTGCGGCGGCCCCGGCGACGTCGCCGCGGCCGAGGAGTTCCTCGACGCGGCTGTCGAAGGACGGCGCCTTCTTCTCGCCCCGGGCGACGGCGAAGACCTCGGCGGCGTACGGCCGACGCGGGTACTCGCGCGGGTGCAGCCGCTCGCCGAGGCGCTTCCACGCCTCGCGGTGGGCGGCGACGTCGGCGAGCTTCGCGGGGGCTTCGGCGACGACGGCGTCGAGACCGGCGAGCAGGGCACGGCGGACGGGCCTGGACAGCGCCCGGAACCGGGTCGGCTCGCGCAGGGTGACGTCCCCGTCGGAGAGCGCGCAGGCCAGGCGCAGCACGTCGGTGACGGTGTCCAGGAGGAGATCCGCGCCTGCGTCGAGACGGGCCCGGTTGACGACGGCGCGGATCTCCCGGACCGGGATCGCCTCGGGCTGCGGGCCGTTGATCCGGTGGGCGGCGAGGACGGCGAGGTCGCGCAGGTGGTCGTCAGCGAGCGGGGTGGTGCTCCCGGCGAGGGACAGATAGAGGGCGGTGACCTCGTCGTCGAGGGTGCCGCCGGGGTGCAGGACCGTCATGCGGTCGCCCGCCGCGGCGATCAGTTCGTCGTGCGCGGCGAGCATCTGCTCGTACGTGTGGCGGTAGACGCCGTACGACGGGAGGGTGAGGAGGTCGAGCACGCCGGCCCGCAGCCGCCGGAGGACGCCGGGGCGCGCGGTGTCGTCGTCGAGGGCCTCGGCGACGCAGCGCATCCAGAACTCGAAGGTGTCGGGCACGTTGGCCGGGAAGTCGACGAAGTACACGTTGTGCCGGACGTGGTCGCCGACCGTCTCGCGGACGGTGTCGAAGGTGCGGGCGGCGAGGGCGACGACCGTCTCCTCCGGCAGCCGGGCCAGCTCGTCGAGCAGCCCGGCCGACAGCTTGAACCCGGCCGACATCAGCGCGGCGTCGAACCGCCGTGCCGTGACGCCCCCGTCGTTCCGCCCTGTGTTCCCGGCCGGGAGGGGAAGACGACGGGTGTGCCGGACGACCAGACGTTCGAGAGCGTGGACCATTCCGGCATGCTGCCAGCCCGGCACGGCCCGGTGCATGCGGATTTCGGGCCGTGGGGCGGGCGTACGAGCGGAGGGCTCACGGGGTGGTGCGTACGGGGAAGCTGAAGGTGTGTCCGTTCTGCTTCAGCCACGGGAGCACCTGCCGCAGGGCCGCGACGGTCTGGCTGCGGTCGCCGCCGCCGTCGTGGAAGAGGATCGTCGGACCGTTCGACAGCTCGTTCTTGACGGTGTTGACGATCGAGGCCGTGCCCGGCCGCTCGAAGTCCTTGGTGTCCACGTTCCAGCCGAGCGGCCGCATCCCCAGACCGGAGGCGAGGCGGCGGCTGTCCGGGGTGAACGCGCCGCCGGGCGCGCGGTAGTAGTCGACCCTCGCTCCCCCGGCCGCGTCCTCGATCATCTTCTTCGCGTCGAGGATCTCCTGCTTCTGGTACGCGAAGGGCTTCTTGTCCATCGTCGTGTCGTGGGACACGGTGTGGTCGCAGAGCCGGTGGCCCTCGGCGACGACCCGCTTCACGATGTCGGGGTTCTGCTTGGCCATCGGGCCGACCATGCAGAACACGGCCTTGACGCCGTTCTCCTTGAGGATGTCCAGCATCTGCGGCGTCCACCGGGCGTCGGGGCCGTCGTCGATGGTGATGTTCACGGCCGAACCCCCTGCCTCGGCCGCGTGCGCGATGCTCTCGGGCACCTTCTCGGGCCGCACCTGCGCGGGCGCCTTGGGCTTCCCGGCGGGCGTCTGCGAGGTGGACGAGTCCCCCATCCGCGCGACGGCCTCGTTGTCCATCAGTGCCGCGGCTCCCCACACCGCCAGGCTCAGTCCTACCGCCGAAGCCACCACGGCTATGTGCGCGGTGTACTTGCCCTGCCCCATGGAATCCCCACTCCCCGTTTTTCCGACCATCTCCCTGGTGAGAGGACGGTACGGGGAGCCGCAAGGTTTCACCGAATCCCGACCAACTGACGGGACGGAGCGTGGGCCGGATCACGTACGGCCGGCTGACGGCCGGTCAGCCGGGGCGGGCGGTCCTGCGACTGGTCGCGCAGGGCCGCCCGCTCCGTGGTGGCGGGGGGTCAGGGGTTCCAGCGCAGGACCGCGCCGAGACCGCCGGCCGGGCCCGTCGCCTCCTCGGGGACGACGAGGACTTCGGAGCCGGCGGCGACGCAGGCGCGCAGCAGGGCGTCGTCGGCGCGCGCCTCCTCCGGCCGGCCGATCCCCCGGTTCCTCGCCTCGGTACGGCCCACGGCGATGTCGTACGCGCCGGGGCCGACCCAGACCGGGCGGCCCGCCTCGGCGGCGTCGTGCCCGAGCAGCAGGGTGGCGACCCGGTGCTCGCGTACGGCCTCCACCACCGCGGGAACGCCTTCGGCGGACGGACCGGGCGCGCCGTCCAGGGGCCCCGGACGGTGCTCGCCGGGCCGTCCGCGTCCTCCAAGGCGCCCAGGGGGCCGCGCGTTTCGAAGCCGGCGCCGGTGCGGTCGATGAGCGCCACGTGGCAGGCCGGTTCGTCGCTCCGCAGGTACAGGAGCGGGGTGCGGAAGTCGAGGCCCATGGTGTCACCAAGGGGGTGGGCGGCGGAGTCGTGGGAGGCGGTCAGCGTCGCCGCGTCGTTCCCCGCGCTCTTCGGCGGGCTCGTCGACGGGCGGCTTGAGCGATCCTCCAGGGGACGGGTCGTACGAGCTCCTCTGCGGCGGCTTCCCAGCGCGTCGGCGGGCAAACGGCTCTGCTCCCGTACCGGGAGCCTCGGTGGTCAGCGCGTCCCGGGCTCGTTCTCGGGCGGCAGCCTCCAGGGCCGCGTCTGCCGGGCCCGGCGTGCCCGCTCGGGGGTCGCCACCGGGCCGGGCGGCTCCCTCATCGCTTCGGGGCCCTTCTCGGTGGTACGCCTGTGCTCCCTCGCCGGCGCGGTGTCGGCGTCCTCGGGGCGGATCCGGCCGCGCCAGCCGCCGGTCGCGTCCGCGCGGTGCTCGATGAAGCCCTTGAAGCGCCGGAGGTCCGCCTTGACCTGGCGGTCGAGCATGCCCATCGCCTCGGCGGCCCTCTGCGCCATGCCGTCGGGTTCCACGTCCATCGTGAGCCGGACCCGGGTGTGCGCGTCGTCCAGGGGCTGGAAGCTGACGACGCCCCTCTGCCGTACGTCGCCTCCCGTGGTGCGCCAGGCGATGTGCCGGTCCGGAAGCTGGTCGACGATCTCGGTGTCGAACTCCTGCCGGACGCCGGCGACGCTGGTCCGCCAGTGGCAGTGCCGGTCGTCGATCTGCCGGACTTCCTCGACGCCCGCCATGAACCTCGGGAACTCCTCGAACTGCGTCCACTGGTCGTAGGCGTTCCGCAGGGGCACGTCCACGTCGATCGTCTGCTCCATCTTGCTCATCTGCGGCCTCCTTACCGGTCGTCACGGCATGCCGGGGTCAGTGGGCGGCGGCCCCCGAACTCGGCGTGCTGGGTACACGGGGCCGGGGGCGCCCGGTGCCCAGGGTTCAGGACTCCGCGGAGACCGTCCCGACCAGGTCGCCCACCTGCGGGTCGGGCATCGCACGCGCGACATCGGCCTGGGCGATGATGCCGACGAGGACGTGCTGGTCGATGACGGGGACCCGCCGGATCCGGTGCTCGCTCATGACGCTCATCACCCGCTCGGCGCTGTCGTCCGCGCCGACGGTGACGATCTCGTCCTGGGCGAGTTCGCCGGCCGTGCACCGCTCCGGGTCCCTCCCCAGGGCGACGCACTTCACGACGATGTCGCGGTCGGTGAGCATGCCCTTCAGCCTCCCGTCGGGACCGCAGATCGGCAGCGCCCCGACACCGAGCCCGGCCATCTTGCGTGCGGCCTCGACGAGGGTCTCGGACCAGCGGACGCACGTCGCGTCCGGGGTCATCATGTCTCGTGCGGTGGTCATGGCCATCACCTGTCATTCACTGTGGTCGTGGTGCCCTCTCACGGCGCGGCTGCCCGGTCCCGGCGCCGTCAACGAGGGACGGCGCGAGCGGGGCGGGCCCCCGGCGGGAAGGGGATCCGCCGGGGGCCCTGACACGCCCGCGCGCCGCGCCGGCTCGCGTACGAACGTGCACGAGGACTCGCGTACGAAGGTGCTCTAGGACTCGCGCCGCTTCATCGCGTCGCGGCTCTTCGCGGCCGCCTCGTGGACCTTTTCCATGGCCTCGCGGGCCGTCCCCTTCGCGCGGTCGGCCTTGCCCTCGGCCTCCATCCGCCGGTCGCCCGTGGCCTTCCCCGTGGCCTCCTTGATCCTGCCCTTCGCCTTCTCCATCCCGCTCTCGCGCATGGGTCCGAGCTCCTTTCTCTCCCGTCATGCCGGCGTCCCGCCGCCGTCGAGGGTGTCGACGATCGCCGCGGCGAAGGCGTCGAGGTCGGCCGGACGGCGAGAGGTGATGAGGGGGTGGCCCGCCGAGGCGTCGACGACGACGTCCCGGTCCCGCCAGGTCCCGCCCGCGTTCTCCAGGTCGGGACGGAGGGAGGGGTACGAGGTGAGTTCACGGTCCCGGGCCAGCCCGCTGTCCACGAGGAGCCACGGCCCGTGGCAGATCGCGGCCACCGGTTTGCCGCCCTCGGCGAAGGCGGAGACGAGCCGCCGGGCCTCGTCGTCGCCGCGCAGCCGGTCGGCGTTGAGGGTGCCGCCCGGCACGACCACGGCGTCGAACCCGTCCGCCGTCGCCTCCGCCAGGGTCGTGTCCGGCTGGACGACGGCGCCGGGCCGCCGGTCGCCGACCAGGGTCTGTACGGGCGCGTCCTTCTGTGCGGCGACGGTGACGCGGGCGCCGTTCTCCCGCAGGACGGCCATGGGCTTCCGCAGCTCGTCCTGTTCCGTCCCGTAGTTCGTCGTCAGGACCAGCACGTTCTTTCCGTCGAGCTTTCGGCCGGGCTTCGCGCCGGGCTTTCGGCCGGGCGTTCCGTCGGTCTTTCCGTCAGGCTTTCCGTCAGGCTTTCCGTCGGACGACACGATGCGTTCCTCTCGGGCGACACTCCCCGCCCCTTCTGCGCCTCACCCGCACACACCGGCTCAAACGTCACGGGGAGCCCTCGCATGTTCCGCGGCGAAGAGGGCACACGCGCCGGTGCCGAGTTCCCCTGGGGCCGACTGGTACCGCTGGTACCGCTGGTGAGCGGGACCGCAGTCCCGAGAGCGCGCCACCGCCGCCCCGGACTCGCCGGGGCGGCGGCGCGTGTGGCCGGGCCGGGGCCCGGCGCCTCACTCGTCCGACCGTGATGGCGCCGCCCGGCGCTTCACCCAGCGGACGACCAGGAGCAGCATCGCGACCAGGGTCAGTACCCACACGGCGGCGAACGTCCAGATGAGCAGCGGCGCCTCGGTGGCGACCGCGAGCACGAGCAGGGCGAGGGTCACGGCGCCGAGCGCCGCGACGCCGAGGGAGGGAAGGTGCCGGCGGGCTCGGGAGAGCGAGGGCAAGGGCAGGCGCGGGGCCCGCCGCATCGTGCGCAGGCTGCGGGCCAGCGACTCTTCCTGCTGGTTCAGCTGCTCCTCGATCTCCGCCAGAACGCGCCGCTCGTGCGCCGAGAGCCGGGCCTCGTCCATCGCGGACACCTCCTCCCGATCCCTGTGCGCCGACGGGGGCGCGTCATGTCTCTACGGCTTCCCCCGCGATTCGTGTCAAACCGCACCAAGACGGGCATCCTTTCGTCAGGACGCTCGACTGACGGACCACCGCCGCCGCTCCCCGGCTGCGACGCAGGCCCATCGCCCCCGTCGAAGGAGCCGTCATGCCCACCGCCGGAGAACGCTCCGACACCACCCTCACCACCGCCGACGTCCCCGGCCCGGGCCTCGACACCACGGGGGCCACGACCCGCCGCACGGCACTCGACGGGCTCCCCGAGCCGGCCTGCCCGACCGCCGTCTCCACGGACGACGCCCGCACCCTGTCCGTCGCGCTGTTCGCACGGCTCCGGGCCCTCGATGAGGGGACGGCGGAGTACGCGTACGTGCGCAACACGCTGGTCGAGCTCAATCTCAGCCTCGTCAAGTTCGCCGCCCGGAGGTTCCGGAACCGCGCCGAGCCCGTCGAGGACATCGTCCAGGTCGGCACGATCGGCCTGATCAAGGCCATCGACCGCTTCGACCTCGGCCGCGCCGTCGACTTCTCCGCCTTCGCCCTCCCCACCATCGTGGGCGAGATGAAGCGGTTCTTCCGGGACACCAGCTGGGCCGTACGCGTGCCCCGCCGGCTCCAGGAGCGGCGGATCGACCTCGCGAAGGCGGCCGACACCCTGGAGCAGCACTTCGGCCGCCGCCCCAGCCGTGCGGAACTGGCGGCGGAGCTGCACCTGACGGAGGCGGAGGTCTCCGAGGGACAGCTCGCGGCCCACGGCTACGCGGCCCGGTCCCTTGACGTCCCCGCCGGCGACGAGGACTCCGCCCCCGGCGCGGGAGCCCGTCACCTGGCCAGCACGGAGCCCTCGTACGAGCTGATCGAGTCGCTGACGGCGCTGCGGCCGCTGCTCGCCCGGCTCGACGAGCGCGACCGGCACATCCTGGAGCTCCGCTTCGGCGAGGAGCTCACCCAGGCGGAGATAGGCCACCGGATCGGCCTCTCCCAGATGCACGTCTCGCGTCTGCTCACCCGCATCCTCGGCGAACTCAGGGCCGGCCTCCTCCAGGACGGCGCCGCGGCGGGCGGCTGACCGCGCGGCCGTCGCTCGTACGTCCCCGAATCAGCCGGCCGTCCGGAGTATGGCCGGCGGGATCCGGGGCAGCCGCCGTCACGTGGCCCAGCACCATCGCGAGGACGAACCCGACCGCTCCCAGGCGCCGCCCGAGGAGCCGAGGGAAGAGGAGTCGATGGACGAGGTGGCGACCCGGATCCGGAAGGAGGTCGGGGAGGCGGGTCGGCGCCTGCGGCGCGGCGCGGCACGGTTCGGGAAGGGACCGTCGCCCGACCCTGATCCGCCGGACAGGCCCTGAGCGCGCCGGACCCGCCGTCGAAGTGACCGTCGACGACGGGTCCTTGACGACCTCACGTCCTCTCGGCGGTGTCCGGGCGGACGATGACGACCGGGCAGGGCGCGTGCAGGGCGCACTGCTGGCTGACCGACCCGAGCAGCAGGCTGCCGAACCCGCCGCGCCCCCTGCTGCCGACCACGAGGAGCTCGGCGCCCGACGCCGCCTCCGTCAGCACCTGGGCCGGGTTGCCGCGCACCACGTGCTCGCGCAGCCGTACGTCACCGGCCCGGACGAGGACCGTCTGGATCTCGTCGGCCAGCGCCCGCTCCGCCTGTTCGCCGTCGAAGCCGGCGTCCACCAGGGGAGCCGGCCAGCCCGCCGCGCCGGGCGGCTCGTACGCCGCGACGGCGTCCACGGCGGCCCCGGACAGCAGGGCGTGCCGTACGGCCCACCGCAGCGCCTCGTAGGAGGCGGGAGATCCGTCGATCCCGACCACCACACGGCGGTCCTGCCTCTTGGTGTCCATGTCGGCTCCCTCCAGCTGCCCGGCGGCTACCCCCGTGGCGGAGTCGTAGACCCCGCGTCGGACCCGACGCGCTCCGGGTGTCAGAAACGGGTGAAACGGGGCAGGAGTGAAGTAGGAGCTTCCGGTCGGCCACGGAGGTGCGCGGCCGGAGCCGGAGGTGTCCGGAGACGGGTCCGGAGTCGTACGCGAGAAGACGGGTGAGCTCCATGGAGGCTGCGAGCCGTACGGGATCGACGAGGACTGCGCGGGCGGACCGTCTCCTGGTGGTGAGCCGCCGGGGCGGGCGCTCCGGGACCGTCGTCCTCGCGCTCGACGGCGAGCTCGACCACGACACGGTGGAACCCCTGCGGGACGCGCTGGAGGAGCACGCGGGGGCCGTGCGCGTCGTCGTCGACTGCGCGGGGCTGCGGTTCTGCGACTCGACCGGCCTGAACGTGCTCCTGCGGACGCGGCTCCGGATGCTCGCCGCGGGCGGGCACGTGGATCTGGCCGGGCTGCGGCCGCCGGTGCACCGCATCTTCGAGATCACCGGAGCGCTGAAGGTCTTCCGGGTGTACGCGGACACCGACGCCGCGCTCGCGGACACCCGTGACGGAACCTGACCCCCGGATGGTGCCCCCCTCGCGGTTCGGGGAGGCAGGCCGGGGCAGCCGCCCCTTATGACCGGCCCGCGCGTACGCCGTGCGACCGCACGTTCCCGCCGCTACGAACTGGCGGAGGGCGACGGAGTGGTACGGAACTGCCGTGACCTCGCCCAGCGGGCCCTGAGCGACTGGTTCGGGCCCGCCGGGGAACTGGAGCGGATCGCCGTCCAGGACGCCCTGCTGCTCGTCTCCGAGGTCGTCACCAACGCGGTCACCCACGGTGGCGTCCCGTACGAACTGGGGCTCGACCGCACCGACGGCCGACTGTGGGTGCAGGTCAGCGACACGAGCCCGGTCCGGCCCCGGCCGCACGGGCGGCACCACGCGGTGGACCCTTCCGGGCACGGGCTCTACCTCATGGAACAGCTCGCGACGGCCTGGGGCTGCGTCCCCCGGGCCAGGGGGAAGGCCGTGTGGTTCGAGGTGGAAGTGGAGGTGACGGCCCGCCCCGGTGCCCCGGACGAGGCCTAGAGTGGAGGGTGATGCGGGACCTCCGGGCACCCCTGCGCCCGGCCCGCGCCACTCACCTTGTGCGAGGTCGTCCATGACAGAGCACGGTTCCACCCCGGACCCGGCGGTGCCGCAGACGGAACTCGGTGAGGACGGCCTCGGGCAGCTCCTCGCCGGGCTCACCGCCGTACGGGAGGGGGATCTCTCCGTCCGGCTCCCCGACGCCGAGGGCGGCATCCTCGGCGAGATCGCCGGCGTCTACAACGACATGGTCGGCCACCTCTCGCTGGTCACCTCCGAGGTCACCCGGGTCGCCGACGAGGTCGGCGCGCAGGGGCTGCTCGGCGGCCGGATCCGTGAGCCCCGGTCGCGGGGGGTGTGGCGCGAGCTGACCTCCGGCGTCAACACGATGGCGGACAACCTCACCTCCCAGGTCCGGTCCATCGCCCAGGTCGCCACGGCCGTCGCCGGCGGTGACCTCACGCGGAAGATCCGGGTGGACGCGCGCGGCGAGATCCTGGAGCTGAAGGAGACCATCAACACGATGGTCGACCGGCTGTCCTCGTTCGCCGAGGAGGTCACCCGGGTCGCCCGCGAGGTCGGCACCGAGGGCAAACTCGGCGGCCAGGCCACCGTGCACGGGGTCTCCGGCACCTGGAAGGACCTCACCGACAACGTCAACTCCATGGCCGACAACCTCACCAACCAGGTGCGGAACATCGCCCAGGTCACCACCGCCGTCGCCCAGGGCGATCTGACCAGCCGGATCGACGTCTCGGCGCGCGGCGAGATCCTCGAACTCAAGACCACCATCAACACGATGGTCGACCAGCTGTCCTCCTTCGCCGCCGAGGTCACCCGGGTCGCCCGCGAGGTCGGCACCGAGGGCAAACTCGGCGGCCAGGCCGAGGTGGAGGGCGTCTCCGGCACCTGGAAGCGGCTCACCGAGAACGTCAACGAGCTCGCCGGGAACCTGACCCGGCAGGTCCGCGCCATCGCCGAGGTCACCAGCGCCGTCGCCGAGGGCGACCTGACCCGCTCGATCACCGTCGACGCCCCCGGCGAGGTCAGGGACCTGCGCGACAACATCAACTCGATGGTCGAGTCGCTGCGCGCCACGACCCGGTCCAACGAGGAGCAGGACTGGCTCCAGACCAACCTCGCCCGGATCACGGGACTGCTGCAGGGCACCCGCAGCCTCTCCGAGATCGCCGAACTCACCATGGCCGAGGTGCCCCCGCTGATCGGCGCCCAGTACGGGGCCTTCTTCCTCGCCGAGGACGGCGCGAAGGGCACCGAGCTCGTCATGACCGCCGCCTACGGCTCCCCCGACGACCCGGACGCCCCACCGCGCCGCTTCCGGCTCGGCCAGTCCCTCGTCGGACAGTCCGCCCACGACCGGCGCGCCCTCGTCGTCGAGCACGTGCCCGCCGGATACGCCACGATCGCCTCCGGAGTGGGCTCCGGCGACCCGGGCATGCTGATCGTCCTTCCCGTCGTGGTCGAGGAACAGGTGCTCGGCGCCCTGGAGTTCGCCTCGCTCCGCCCCTTCACACCCCTCCGGCGGGAGTTCCTCGACCGGTTCGTGGTCAGCGCGGGGGCCGTCCTCAGCTCCCTGGTCGCCAACCTCCGCACCGACGAACTCCTCGGCCAGTCCCGTCAGCTCGCCGACGAACTGCGGTCACGGACGCAGGAGTTGCAGACGAGGCAGCAGGAACTCCAGCGCTCCAACGCCGAGTTGAAGGAGAAGGCGGCCCTCCTGGCCGAGCGGAACAAGGACATCGAGTCGAAGAACCTGGTCATCGAGCAGGCGCGCCAGGAGCTGGAGGCGCGGGCCCAGCAGCTGTCCCGTACCTCCATGTACAAGTCCGAGTTCCTCGCCAACATGAGCCACGAGCTGCGCACCCCGCTCAACAGCCTGCTCATCCTCGCCCGGCTGCTCAGCCAGAACGCCGAGGGGAACCTGACGGAGAAGCAGATCGACTACGCCGAGGTCATCCACTCCGCGGGATCCGACCTCCTCCAGCTGATCAACGACATCCTCGACCTGTCGAAGGTCGAGGCCGGCAAGATGGACATCCGGCAGGAGCCCTTCCGCCTGCGGCAGCTCCTCGAGTACCTGGAGGCGACCTTCGGCCCGGTCGCCGACGAGCGGAACCTGCGGTTCACCGTCACCCTGGCGGACGACGCGCCCGAGACGCTCGTCAACGACGAGGCGCGCATCCGGCAGGTCCTGCGCAATCTGCTCTCCAACGCGCTGAAGTTCACCGACGAGGGCGAGGTGTCGCTGACCGTCGAGTACGCGTCGTCCGCCGAGACACCGCCGGCCCTGGCCGGCGCCGGGCACGTCCTGGCCTTCCGGGTCGCCGACACCGGCATCGGCATCCCCGCCGAGCAGCTCCGGAACGTCTTCGAGGCCTTCCAGCAGGGCGACGGCACGGCCGCCCGGCGCTACGGGGGCACCGGTCTCGGCCTCTCGATCTCCCGCGAGGTGGCCGGCCTCCTCGGCGGGACCATCCAGGCGCGGAGCGCCGTCGGCCGGGGCAGCACCTTCGCCCTCTACCTGCCCGCGCCGCGGCCCGCCGAGCTCGCGGCGGACGCCGATGCCTCCGCCCGCCGCGCGCGGACCGTCCCCGGCGCCTCCTCCGCCGACCGCCGGGACGGCGCCGGCTCCCCGGACGGCCTCGCGGGCCGGACCGTGCTCGTGGTGGACGACGACGCCCGCAACGTGTTCGCCCTCACCGAGGTCCTCGAAGGGAACGGGCTGCGCGTCCTCACGGCCGACGGCGGCCGGGCCGGTCTCGACGTGCTCGCGGCGCACGACGAGATCGCGCTGGTGCTGATGGACGTCATGATGGCCGGGATGGACGGCTACTCGGCCATCAAGGCCATCAGGCGGCTGCCGGACCGCGCGGGTCTCCCCGTCATCGTGGTCACCGCGAAGGCGATGCCGGGCGACCGCGCCCAGGCGCTCGCGGCGGGCGCCGACGACTACGTGGCGAAGCCGGTCGACGAGGCGGAACTGGCCTCCAAGATCCGTACCTGGCTGTCCGGTTGAGAGCGGGCGCCGGGAACGGGCGGTCCGACCGCAACAGGCGCCGACCGGGCGTGCCGGCCTGCGGGTCCGTCGAACGGAGGGGGCAGGCGGACGGAGGGGCAAGCGGACGGCGCGGCCGGCGGGGTCAGGCGGACGGCGGCCGCCCCCTGACCCGTACGGCGACGATGCTGGTGTCGTCGTCGGTGTCCCCGGCCGCCGTGGCGAGCAGGGCGTCGACGAGGGTGTCCGGCGCGTGGCCGGCGAGCCGCTCCGCGTCGGCGGCGAGCCGCGCCACGCCCTCGTCGAGGCCGTCGTGGCGGCGCTCGATCAGCCCGTCGGTGTACAGCAGCAGGGTGTCCCCGGGGCGCAGCCCGATCCGCTGCTCCCGGTAGGCGTACGCGGGGACCGCGCCGAGCAGGAGGTCCTGCGGCGGTTCGAGCAGCCGCGCGGTACCGTCCCTGAGCAGCACCATCGGCAGGTGTCCGGCGCTCGTCCAGAGCAGACCGCGGTCCTCGGGGTCGTACAGGGCGCAGACGGCGGTCGCCGTGATGCCGCCTCCCGTGCGCAGGGTCACCTCGTTGAGCCACTCCATGAGCCGCCGGGGCGAGTGGCCGGTGAAGGCGAGCCCCCGCTGGGCGTTGCGGAGCGCCACCATGCCGGTGACGGCGTCGATGCCGTGCCCCGCGATGTCGCCGACGGCCACGAGGATCCTGCCGCTCGGCAGCGCGAGCACGTCGTACCAGTCGCCGCCGACCCGGTACTCCTGCGCCGCCGGCCGGTACCGGGCGGCCACCACCAGGTCCCCGGGCATCTCCTGCAGCCCGGGCACCTCGGGCACGATCGCCTGCTGGAGCTGGAGGGCCAGCTGGTGGCGCAGCTCCGCCTGGTCGTGGAGCGCGGTCAGGTGGTCGAAGGTGGCGGTGAGCGCGGCCTCGGTCCTGCGGCTGTCCGACACGTCCTGGTAGACCCCGGCGAGGCCGGTGACGGTCCCCTCCGCGATGAGCGGCTCGGCGGCCACGCGCACATGGCGCACGGTGCCGTCGGGAAGCACGATCCGCAGGACCGTCTGCCCGCCCGTCTGCCGTTCGGTCACGGTCGTCACGAGGGCGGCGAGGGCGTCCCGGTCGTCCGGGCGCACCCGGTCGCGCAGCTCCGCGAGCGGCACCGGCGGTTCGTCCCGCGCGATGCCGAAGATGCCGTACGCCTCCGGTGACCACAGCGTCCCGCCGCCGGTCAGGCTGTCCTGGAAGGGGGCGACGCTCTGCAGCCGGGCGACCGCCCGGGCCGCGGCGAGGCCGGTGGCGCCGACGGTGTGCCACAGCACCACGGCGTGCCTTCCGCCGGCCGGCAGCACGCGGACGTCGAGGAGCGGCGGCGGGTCCCCGGGCCGGGCGGACGCGGGCAGCCTGGCGGCCCGCTGGGTGCGCGCGGTGCCGGCGGCGCGGCGCGCCATGCGCGCCAGGTCGGCGTGGACGAGGGGGAAGGCGCGGGCCAGAGAGGCGTCGCCCCCGGGGGAGGCGCCCCCGAGCGCGGTGGCCGCCTCGTCGTTGAGGTGCGCCACGGCGGGCGGCTCCGACGTCCCGGGCACGGCGAGCAGGAGGGCCGGCTGGGTGAGGGAGTCGAGTACGTCGACGAGGACGGGGACGGCGGCGGGCGCCGAGGCCGAGGCGTCGAGGACCGTGCCGGCGACGTCCATGAGTCCGGTGACGGCCCGGCGTGCCGTGCCGTCGAGCGCGGTCGGGCCCGGCCAGCCGACGAGGGCGAGGCCGACCGTGCGGTCGCGGCGGCGCAGCGGGAGCAGGGCACGGGCGGCCCGGTCGGTGGGTCCCGGGAGGGGTTCGCCGGCGGGCGGCCCGTCCTCCAGCCACACCGGTGCGTTCTCGGCGAGGACGGTACGGAACGGCTCGGGGGCGGCGGGCGGGATCCACTGCCAGGCGGCGGCCTCGGCGGCTCCCGTCCCCGCGCAGCCGGCGAGCCGCAGGCAGTCGCGGTCGACGCGCTGCCACAGCCAGAGGCTGTCCGCGCCGAGGGGGGCGAGCCCCTCTTTCAGGAGCGTCCGGGCCGCCTCGCCGACCGTGTCGGCTGTCTCCGCGGCCGCGGCCGCGCGACGGGCCCGGCGCGCCTCGGCGGGGCGCTCGGAGGGGGCTTCCTCGCGCTGCGGACCACCGCGTTGCGGGCCGTCACGCTGGGGATCGCCGCGCTGCCGGCCGTCACGCCGCGGACCGTCGCTCTTCGCGCCGCCGCCCTCCGCGCCGGCGGCCGCGTTCACGATGTCCGCGGCGAGGTCCTCCGCGGTGAGGCCGGTCGCCTGCGCCAGGGCGGAGAGGTACTCGCCCGCTTCGGAGGGGGGCAGCCGGAGCTGCGCGGCGAGCACTCCGGCCGCGAGGTCGAGCAGGTGGCGTCGGGCGAGCCGGTCGCGCAGCCAGCGGTTCTCGGCGGCGAGTTCGGAGAAGCCGTGGTCCGCTCGGGCGAGGGCCGGGGGCCCCGTGGAGTCGGCAGAACCGGTCAAGTCGACCTCCGTCCCGCCGTGGCGCGTGCATCCGGAGTGTGTGGATCGGTTGGTGCGGCTTGGTTGGTGCGGTTTGGTTGATGTGGATCGGTTTGTGCCGATCCGATCCGGATTCTACTCGTGCGCTCCCCTCCACGGCGGCGCGCTTCCGGCGGTTCAGGCGGCGAGGGCGTCGATGAGTTCGTCGCGCGTCATGCTGGAGCGGCCCCGTATGCCGGCGTCCGCGGCCCGCTCGTACAGCTCGGACTTCGTGAGGTCCCGCAGGCCCTGATCCGACTTCCGGCCGGGTTTCCGGCTCGCTTTCCGGGAGCCGCCGCGCGCGTGCTTCACGCTGGCGCGCAGGGCGTCCATGAGGTCGATGACGTTCGTGGACTCGCCCGGCGGTTCGGCCTTCTCCACGGTCTCTCCGGCCTTCTTCGCCTCGATCAGCGCGGCCACCTTCTCCTGGAAGGTGTCCCGGTAGGCCTCGGGGTCCCAGTCGACCGCCATGGCCTCGACGAGCTGCTCGGCCGTCTTCCGTTCCTTCTCGGAGGTCCTCGGCCGGCCGGGCAGGGTGTCGATCTCCTCGCCCGGGTCGCGGATCTCGTCGGCCCAGTGGAGGGTGTGGCAGGTGAGCAGCCCGTTCTCGGCCTTCACCGCGACGAGGTACTCGCGCTGCCGCATGACGAACGTGGCGATGCCGGCCCGGTTCGCCCGGGACAGGGTCTGTTCGAGCAGACGGTAGATCTTCCCGTGCTCCGTGCCGACGGGGCCGAGGTAGTACGTCTTGTCGAAGAAGATCGGGTCGACCTCGTCGAGGTCGACGAAGCCCTGGATCTCCAGCGTCTTCGAGCGGCCCGGGGCGATGTCGTCGAGTTCACGGGGTTCGACGAGGACGTACTCGTCCCCGGCGTCGAAGCCCTTGACGACGTCGTCGAGGGCGACCTCCTCCCCCGTGCGCTCGTTCACGCGGCGGTTGCGGACGCGGTCCGAGGTGCCGCGCTGGAGCTGATGGAAGCGGACGGTGTGCCGGTCTGTGGCCGTGTAGAGGCCGACGGGCAGGCTGACCAGCCCGAACGCCAGGTTTCCCGTCCATATCGGCCGGGCCATCCGGCTCACCGCCCCCGTCAGCCGGACGGCTCCTCCGGGGCGGGGTGCTCGGGATGGACGGTGCCCTCGCGCACCCGGCCCCGGGGGCCGGTGCCTGCGTCGTCGGTGTCCGGCGCGGTCCCCTCGCCCGCCCCCTCGGGGAGGGGGACGGACAGCGGGTCCTCCGTCGTGACCTGCTGGTCCTCGGGATCCCGGGGAAGTGGCTTGTCCGGACGTCGTGGCTGCTTCCGCTCGTTCATCCCGGTCACCTTCCTTCGCTCGGGGTCTCTCCCCCGTGGGTGAGGGGCATGAGCGCGATGCACTCGGCGTCGATCCGGTCGGCGACCTCCGTCAGCGAGCCGACCAGCGCCTCGACCGTCTCGGGTTCGAGGCCCGAGTCGTAGTCTTCGGCCGATTCCTGCCAGCGGGCCGCGAGGCGCCGCAGGAGGAGGGTCACCTCGTCGGCGGGGAGCAGGAGAGGGCCACCTGGGACGTGGACGAGGGACATCGACGCGTTCATGGGAACCGACCTCCGCGGTACTGCGGGACGGGCGTCACGGCGTCGTCTCCGCGGCGCCCGCGTGTTCGGGGGCTTCCGCGCGGACGATGACGACGGGACAGTGCGCGTGCACGGCGCACTGCTGGCTGACCGAGCCCAGGAGCAGGCTAGCGAAGCCGCCCCGGCCCCGGCTGCCGACGACGAGCAGGTCGGCGCCGGTGGACGCCTCGATCAGCACCTTGGCGGGGTTGCCCCGGACGACGTGCTGTTCGAGCGGCGGTCCCTCGTCGCTCCGGGGGAGCACGGAGCCGAGTTCCTCGGACAGCGCCTTCGTGGCCTGTTCCGCGTCGAACGCGGCGTCCACGGGTGGCGCGGACCATCCCGTCGCCCCGGGCACGTCGTAGACGCCCACGACCTCCAGGGTCGCGTCGGTCTCCCGCGCCTGCCGGACCGCCCACCGCAGCGCCGCGTACGACGCGGGCGAGCCGTCGACACCCACGACCACGTGGGATCTGCCGTCGCTGAAGTTCATGATCGTGCCCCTTCTCACTCTCGTTCCCGGTCGGGCCCGAGGGGGCGGACGGAGCGCGTGTCCCGTCCTCTCCTCCCGACCGACTACCCGGTGCCCCGTCCCGTACGCGTGACCGCGGGACCGTACGCGTGACCGCGGGACCGTACGCGTGACCGCGGGACCGTACGCGCGAGTGCCGAACCGTACGCGTGAGTGCCGAACCGTACGCGTGAGTGCGGGCCCGTGCGGGTAGAGGCGGGCCGAAGGAGGGTGGGCGGCGGAGCAACGTGCCGGTGGCGGGGGCGGTCAGCGGAAGGACGTACGACCATGCTGTTCCTGCTGGGTCTGCTGCACTGACGGACGGCGGAGGAGGTCCCGATGGACACCGCCGAAGGGATCGCCCGGCTGCTGCGCGCGTACGGAAGGACGTACGCCGAGGAGGCCGGGATCACCCTGCGGGACGAGCCCGCGCCGCTGTACCGGCTCCTCGTCCTCACCGTCCTGTGCTCGGTCCGGATCAGGGCCGGCATCGCCACGGCCGCCGCCCGCGAACTGTTCGCCGCCGGGCTGCGGACCCCCCGCGCCATGGCGGACTCCTCCTGGCAGGCCCGCGTGGACGCGCTCGGGCGGGCGCACTACGTCCGGTACGACGAGAGCACGGCGACCGCCCTGGGGGACGGCGCGGCGCTGGTCCTCGACCGCTACCAGGGCGATCTGCGGCGCCTGCGCGAGCAGGCCTCAGGCGACACGGAGAAGCTCCGTGAGCTGCTCCGGGAGGTGCCCAGGATCGGCCCGGTGGGCGCGGGCATCTTCTGCCGCGAGGTGCAGGCGGTCTGGCCGGAGCTGCGCCCGTACTTCGACGAACGCGCGCTGAGGGAGGCCGCCGGCCTCGGCCTCCCGCACACCCCGGCGGGCCTCGCCCGTCATGTCCCCCCGAAGGACCTGGCCCGCCTTGCGGCCGCCCTCGTGCGCGCCGGCCTGTCCGGGAAGGAGGACGCCGCGGAGGTCCTGCGTGCCGCGTGAGGGCCGCGCGGTACGGAGGGAGCCGTCAGGACGCACCGGTGCGGACGGAGCCGGCCGGAAGGGACCGGCTGCGGACGGACCGATCGGAAAGGACCCGGTCATGACCGCACCACCCCTCACCCCCACCACGCTCGGCCCCCACAGCGACCTCTCCCGGGTCTCCGAGCTCGCCCAGCAGCTCCGGGTGGACTCGGTGCGGGCCAGTACGGCCGCGGGCTCCGGGCACCCGACCTCCAGTCTGTCGGCGGCCGATCTGATGGCGGTCCTGATGACCCGCCACCTCCGCTACGACTGGGCGGCGCCCGACAACCCGGCCGGTGACCACCTGGTCTTCTCCAAGGGGCACGCGTCGCCCCTGCTGTACGCGATGTTCAAGGCCGCCGGGGCGATCGGCGACGACGAGCTGCTGTCGACGTACCGCCGCTTCGGCCACCGGCTCCAGGGCCATCCGACGCCCGAGCTGCCCTGGGTGGACGTGGCCACCGGCTCCCTCGGCCAGGGCGTCGGCTACGCCGTCGGGATCGCCCTCGCGCTCCGGCACCTGGAGCGGCGCTCCTCCCGGGTGTGGGTGCTGTGCGGGGACGGCGAGACGGCCGAGGGCTCCGTGTGGGAGGCCCTCGACAAGGCCGGACTCCACCGGCTCGGCAACCTCACCGTCCTGCTCGACGTGAACCGCCTCGGCCAGAGCGGGCCCACCGAGCTGGAGTGGGACACCGACACGTACGCCCGCCGCGTGGAGGCCTTCGGGTGCCGGGCGCTCGTCGTCGACGGCCATGACCTCGAGGCGATCGACCGGGCCCTGACCGCGGCCGCCGTCGGACGGGCGCCGACCGTCGTCGTCGCGCGGACCGTGAAGGGCCGTGGTGTGGCGGAGGTCGCCGACAAGGACGGCTGGCACGGCAAGGCGCTGCCCGAGGACCTGGCCGCCCGTGCGGTGGCCGAACTCGGCGGCGTACGCGATCTGCGGGTGCGCGGTCCGCTGCCGCCCGCCCGTCCGCCCGAGCGCCCCTCCGGCCGGCATGCCGAGCCGGTCGAGCTGCCCCGCTACGAGGTCGGCGACAAGGTGGCCACCCGGGTGGCGTTCGGTGCCGCCCTGGCCGCGCTCGGTGCCCGGCCGGACGTCGTCGTCCTCGACGCCGAGGTCGGCAACTCGACCCACGCCGAGGAGTTCGCGAAGGCCCACCCGGAGCGGTACTTCCAGACGTACATCGCCGAGCAGCAGATGATCGCGGACGCGGTCGGCATGGCCGTGCGCGGCTTCCACCCGTACGCCGCGACCTTCTCCGCCTTCCTCACCCGGGCGCACGACTTCATCCGGATGGCCGCCGTCTCGCGGATCTCGATGGCGCTGTGCGGGTCGCACTGCGGAGTCGAGATCGGCGCGGACGGCCCGTCGCAGATGGGTCTCGAGGACCTCGCCATGATGCGCGCCGTCCTCGGCTCCACCGTGCTGTACCCGAGCGACGCGACCTCCGCGGCCGCCCTGACCGCGGCCATGGCCGACCGGGACGGGATCTCCTACCTGCGCGCCACCCGCGGGGCCTACCCGGTCCTGTACGACGGTGACGAGACGTTCCCCGTCGGCGGGTCGAAGACCCTGCGCCAGAGCCCGGACGACCGGGTCACGCTCGTCGGCGCCGGCGTCACCCTGCACGAGTGCCTGGCGGCCGCCGAGGAACTGGCCGCCGAAGGGGTACGGGCCAGGGTCGTCGACCTGTACTCGGTCAAGCCCGTCGACGGGGGCACCCTCGCGCGCGCGGCCCGGGAGACCGGCGCCGTCCTGGTCGTCGAGGACCACCATGCCGAGGGCGGGCTCGGCGAGGCCGTCCTGTCGGCGCTCGCGGCGGACTCCGGGCGGCCCGCCTTCCCCCACCTCAGCTTCGGCCATCTCGCCGTCACGGACCTGCCCGGCTCCGGCACCACCGATGAGCTCCTCGACGCGTGCGGAATCTCCCGTACGCACATCGCCCGGGCCGCCCGGGCACTGATCGCCCGATAGGGACCGACCTTCCACTGATACGAAAGTCCCTCCTTCCGATCATTTCTGTCGGTTGGCCCGGCTCTGCGTGTTATCGCCGCCACGCGGGGCGCCGTACGCGACCATGACGGACGCCGACACCGTCACAGATGAGCGGAAGAAGGACCCACGTGCCCGGCAGCGACAGCGAGAACCCGGCCATCAACTCCCCCACCCCCACCGAGACCCGGCCCAAGACCAACGCGGACTGGTGGCCGAACCAGCTGGACCTCCAGGTCCTCCATCAGAACTCGCCCCTGTCCGATCCGATGGGCGAGGACTTCGACTACCCGAAGGAGTTCGCGGGCCTCGACGTCGAGGCGCTGAAGCGGGACGTCATCGCGCTGATGACGGACTCCCAGGAGTGGTGGCCCGCCGACTACGGCCACTACGGGCCGCTCTTCATCCGGATGAGCTGGCACGCCGCGGGGACGTACCGCATCGCGGACGGCCGGGGCGGCGGCGGCCGCGGCGCCCAGCGCTTCGCCCCGCTGAACAGCTGGCCGGACAACGCGAGCCTGGACAAGGCGCGCCGACTGCTCTGGCCGGTCAAGCAGAAGTACGGGCGGAAGATCTCCTGGGCCGACCTGCTGGTCTTCGCCGGGAACTGCGCCATGGAGTCCATGGGGTTCAAGACCTTCGGGTTCGGCTTCGGGCGCCCGGACGTGTGGGAGCCCGAGGAGATCTACTGGGGCCCCGAGGACACCTGGCTCGGCGACGAGCGCTACAGCGGCGACCGCCAGCTCACCGGCCCGTTCGGCGCCGTGCAGATGGGCCTGATCTACGTCAACCCCGAGGGCCCCAACGGCAACCCGGACCCGGTCGCCGCCGCCCGGGACATCCGGGAGACGTTCGGGCGCATGGCGATGAACGACGAGGAGACCGCCGCGCTCATCATCGGCGGCCACACCTTCGGCAAGTGTCACGGCGCGGTCGATCCGCAGTACGTCGGCCCGGAGCCCGAAGCCGCCCCGATGGAGCAGCAGGCCCTCGGCTGGCGGAACACGTACGGCACCGGCAAGGGCGTCGACACGCTGACCAGCGGGCTCGAAGGGGCGTGGACCAACGAGCCGACGACGTGGGACAACGGCTATCTGGACAACCTGTTCCGGTACGAGTGGGAGCTGACGACCAGCCCCGCCGGCGCCCAGCAGTGGACCCCCAAGGACCCGGCGGCGAAGGGCACCGTGCCCGACGCGCACGACCCGTCGAAGCGGCACGCCCCGATGATGCTGACGACGGACCTCTCGCTGCGGCTCGACCCGGTGTACGCGCCGATCGCCAAGCGCTTCCACGAGCACCCGGAGGAGCTCGCGCTGGCCTTCGCCAAGGCCTGGTACAAGCTGCTGCACCGTGACATGGGCCCGCTCTCGCGCTACCTCGGCCCGTGGATCGCCGAGCCGCAGCTCTGGCAGGACCCCGTGCCCGCGGTCGACCACCCGCTGGTCGGCGAGGCGGACGTCGCCGCCCTCAAGTCGAGGATCCTCGACTCGGGGCTCTCCGTCTCCCAGCTGGTCACCACCGCCTGGGCGTCGGCCGCGAGCTTCCGCGGCACCGACAAGCGCGGCGGCGCCAACGGGGCGCGGATCCGGCTCGCGCCACAGAAGGACTGGGAGGTCAACGACCTTCCCGAGGTGGCCCGGACGATCGAGACCCTCGAAGGGATCCGCGCGGACTTCACGGGCTCGGCCGGGGCGAGGATCTCGCTCGCGGACCTCATCGTGCTCGGCGGGTGCGCGGCGGTGGAGCGGGCCGCGAAGAACGCCGGGTACGACGTCACGGTCCCGTTCGCGCCGGGGCGCACCGACGCCTCGCAGGAGCAGACCGACGTGGAGTCGTTCGCGGTGCTCGAACCCCGGGCGGACGGCTTCCGCAACTACCTCCGGGCGGGCGAGAAGCTGTCGCCGGAGACCCTTCTCCTCGACCGCGCGAGCCTGCTGACCCTGACCGCCCCCGAGATGACGGTCCTCGTCGGCGGCATGCGGGTGCTCGGCACCGGATTCCGGCAGTCGCGGCACGGGGCCTTCACCGACCGGCCGGAGTCGCTGACGAACGACTTCTTCGCCGGGCTCCTCGACATGGGCACGGAGTGGAAGGCCTCGGCGGCCGACGAGAACGTCTTCGAGGGCCGCGACCGCGCCACGGGCCAGGTGAAGTGGACCGCCACGCCGGTCGACCTCGTCTTCGGTTCGCACTCCCAGCTGCGGTCCGTCGCGGAGGTGTACGCCTCGGCGGACGCGGGAGAGAAGTTCGCGCGCGACTTCGTGGCGGCATGGGACAAGGTGATGAACCTCGACCGGTTCGACCTGCGCTGAACACGTCCCGCCCGGCCGGCCGACTCTTCGAGCCGGCCGGGCGGGGCGGGAGGGGCTTGTCGTGCCTGGTGGGGCTGGAGGGGCGTGCCGTGCCGGGCGGGGCCGGAGGGGCGTGCTGTGGCGGGTGCGCCGGAGGGGCGTGTCGTGCCTGGTGGTGTCGACACCAGGTGCGGTACGCACTCCCTCGGACCGCCGGGCGCTGCCACTCTCGTCGCCATGACCCAGCACACCACTCTGATCACCGGCGTCACCCAGGGCATGGGGCACGCGCTCGCGCTCGACCTGGCGCCCCGCGGCGGCACCCTCCTCCTGCACGGGCGGAACACCGAGCGCCTTGAGGCCGTGGCCGCCGAGGTCCGGGCCGCGGGCCCCGGCACCACCGTCCGTACCTACCTCGCCGACCTCTCCGACCTGGAGCAGGTCCACGCGATGGCGGCCCGGATCCGGGCGGCGGAGCCGCACCTCGACGGGCTGATCCACAACGCGGTGGCCGGCGGCGGCGCACAGCCGCTCACCCGGGAGCTGAGCGGCCAGGGCCATGAACTCCGCTTCGCGGTCAACCACTTGGCCCCCTACGCCCTCACCCGCGCCCTGCTGCCGCTGCTCACCGCCTCCGCTCCGGCGCGGGTCGTCAACGTCGCCTCCATCGGGCAGAAGGCCCTCGACTTCGACGACGTGATGCTGGAGCGGGACTACGAGGGCCTGCGCGCGTACTGCCGGAGCAAGCTCGCCATGATCATGGCGACCTTCGAGCTGGCCGCCGAACTGGAGGGCACCGGGGTCACGGTGAACGCCCTGCACCCGGCCCACCTCATGGACACGCCCGCCGTCCGCGCGTACGGCCTCACGCCCGTCACCACCACGGAGGAGGGCGTCCGCCCGACCGTACGCCTGCTCCTCGACCCGGACCTGACCGGGGTCACCGGCCGCTACTTCGACCGGTTCACCGATGCCCGGGCACACGAGCAGGCGTACGACACGGAGGCGCGCGAGCGCCTGATGCGGCTGACGCACGAGCTGATCGGGTAGGGCGGGTCACTCCCCTGGACCGCGCACCTCGCCGCGCGGGTGACCGTACAACAGAATCACTCTGAGTGATCTGTGCACCACAACGCGAGTCCCTCCGGCGAGGAAGAGAGCCCATGATCGACAAGCCCGCCATCGTCCTGGTCCACGGTTTCTGGGGTGGCGCCGCCCACTGGGCGAAGGTCATCGTCGAGCTGAACAAACGCGGGTACGGCGAGATCCACGCCGTCGAGAACCCGCTGACCTCGCTCGCCGACGACGCCGAACGCACCCGCAAGATGATCGCTCAGATCCCCGGGCCGGTCGTCCTGGTCGGCCACTCGTACGGCGGCGCGGTCATCACCGAGGCGGGCAACCTGCCGAACGTCACCGCGCTCGTCTACATCGCCGCCTTCGCGCCGGACATCGGCGAGAGCCCGGGCCAGATCAGCCAGGAGATGCCGCCGGCGGGATTCGACAGCATCGTCCCGGACTCCGACGGATACCTCTGGATCAAGAAGGAGGAGTTCCACCAGACCTTCTGCCAGGACCTCACCGCCGACGAGGCCCTGGTCATGGCCGTCACCCAGAAGGCGCCGGTCGGCTCCACCTTCGGCGACACGGTCACCGCGCCCGCCTGGCGCACCAAGCCGAGCTGGTACCAGGTGTCCACCCAGGACCACGCGATCCACCCGGACAACGAGCGCCGGATGGCCGCGCGCATGAACCCGCGCAAGGTCGTCGAACTCGACGCCAGCCACGCCTCCCTGGCCTCCCGGCCCGAGGACGTCGTGAACCTGATCGAGGACGCGGTGAACGCGACCACGGCCTGACGCTCCGCCCCGCGCGGACGACCCGCCGCACCGCCCGCGCGTGGCTGACGCCGCTCCACGCCCGGACGACCCGCCGCACCGCCCGCGCGGGCCTGACGGGTGATGTTCGCGCGGGTCGGCGGCGCCTCGGCCGTCGGGTGGCCCCCACCGGCCAATACTCCGGCCATGAGACCACCCCGCTCCAAGCCCGGACCGCGCCGGTCCGCCCGACGGTCGCGCCGCGCCGCCGTCACCGCCGTCGCCGCGCTCCTCGCCCTCGCCGCCCCGGCCGCGGCGGCCGGCGCCCCGACGCACGACCCCCACCACGGCCGGCCCTGCGTCGCCTCCCCGCCGCCCGAGCGCGGCCCGGCGCGCGAGATCCTGCGGATCGCCGAGCGGGCCAGGACGGAGATGGACCTCAAGTCGGTGATCCTGCGGGTCACCGTCGACGGCCGCGAGCTCGTCACCACCGCGCTCGGCGAGTCGATGACGGGCGTACCGGCCAGGCCCGCCATGCACTTCCGCAACGGCAACATCGCCATCAGCTACATGGGTACGGCGCTGCTGCGGCTCGTCGACCAGGGCAGGGTGCGCCTCGACGACCCCGTCGCCCGCTGGCTGCCCGGTCTGAAGGACGGCGACCGGATCACCCTGCGGATGCTGGCGGCCTCCACCACCGGTCTCGTCGACTACGTGCGCCTGCCCGAGTTCCAGCGGGCCGTCGTGGCGAATCCGTTCCGCCAGTGGACGGCCGACGAGCTCGTACGGCTGTCGACGAGCAAGGAGCGCTGGTACGAGCCGGGCACCAACTGGAGCTATTCGCACGCCAACTTCGTCCTCCTGGGCGCCGCCCTGGAGAAGATCACCGGCACGCGGCTCGACGTCCTGCTCCGGCGTCAGGTCCTCGGCCCGCTCGGGCTGCGCGAGACGAGCAACAGCTTCACGCCCGACATCCCCACGCCCGTCCTGCACGCCTTCACGTCCGACCGGGGGACGTACGAGGAGTCGACCTTCTGGAACCCCTCGTGGACCACGGCTCCGGGGGCGGTGGAGACCACCGACATCTGCGACCTGGCGGGCTCGGCCGTCGGGATCGGCTCGGGCCGGCTGCTCTCGCCCTCGTCGTACCGGGAACTCCTGAACCCGGGGACGGTCGGACTGGGCCATGCCACCCGCACGTGTCCGGCGACGGTCTGCCTCGCGCAGACGGAGGCCACCCACGACGGTCTGGGGGTGCTCGTCCTGGGCGGCTGGGTGTCCCAGCACCCGTTGTTCTTCGGGTACTCGGCGTCCCAGGACTACCTGCCGTCCGAGCGGCTCGCCATCGCGGTGTCGACCACGAACGGCCCGAATGCCGCGGCGGGCCACTCGGCCCACACGATCGCCCAGCGCATCGCGGCCGCCCTGACCCCGTCCCACCCCATCCCCGGCTTCGGCTGAGGACCGGCAGCCGTCGGCCGTCGGCCGTTTCAGACCGTCGCCGAGTCGCCGTCCGGCGTGTGCCCGGCGGCCTCGGCGGCGGTGTGGGAGGAGGCGAAGGTGAACGCGCGCGGGGACGGTCCGTGCGCCCGGAGGTCCTCAAGACGTGAGACGGCCTCGGCGACGGTCGGGACGTGCCCGGCGGGCACCCACCAGAGCACCAGGTGTGCCTCGACGTGCCGGTGGAACCAGTCACGGCGCTGCCGCATGACCTCCAGGTGCCCGCTGCGGTAGGCGAAGTCCCACAGGTGCTCCTGGGTCTCCCACACCGACAGGTTGACGATGACGTCGTCGCCCAGCGGGCGCAGGCCGGTGGCGTCGGCCCCGCCGTCCTCCACGAGCCGCCACACGAAGCCGGGGGCCGCGTCGGCGGCGGCATTGACCGGGTCGAGCATCTCGACGAACGGAGCCACGCGCGGGTCGTCGAGGGGGTGGCGGAGGCGCGCGACGTTGAGCTGGGCGAGGTGGGAGGCGTGCGTGGGTGCGGTCATGGCCTCATCCCAGCACGCGCCGGTTTTCTATGTCAATCAATGTTGTTTTTAGACTTCAGGCCGAGCCTCGACCACCACACAGCACTCCCCCGGCCGGGCGTCCATGCGGGCGCGCACGGGACCCTCCGTACCGAGCAGCCCTTCGAGCAGCGCGAGGTTCATGCCGCAGACGAGCGGCGGAAAGCTTTCGGCGATGGCGTGGAAGGGGCAGTTGCGCATCCGGACGGCACCCGCGGCCTCCCCTTCGACGTCCTCCCGGTACGGCTCGTAGCCGCGGGCCGCGAGCGTCTCCATGGCCTCGTCGAGGCCGCCGCACGGACCCTCGGGGCCGCGCAGGGCCTCGCCCCGGCGGCGCGCCGCCGCGCAGAGCCCGGCGTCGAGCCCGGCCTGCTCGGCGGCCTCGGCGAGCAGCTCGGCGGCGGTGCGGTAGTCGCGGGCGGGCAGCGACACCGAGCGCTCGCCCCGCGCCCGCGTGTACACCTTGGCGGGGCGGCCCGCCCCCGGCCCCGAGCGCCCCGACAGGCGGCGGCTGCCGCTCTCCAGGAGCCCCGCGCCGGTCAGCTTGTCCAGATGGTGCGCGGCGAGCGTGCGCGCCACCCCGGTCGCCTCTGCGGCCTCGTTGCGGCCGACCTCGCGGCCCTGCGCCACCACGTACTCGTACAGGCGGCGCCGTACAGGATCCTGCAGCACCGCGATCGCGTCGATGTCCTCCACGGGACCATTCTAGGAACAACGCAGGTTAGTGATAGAACCGTGTGATGACGGAAGCGACGAAGCCGGAGCCCCAGCCGGACGCGCGGCCGCGGGTACGCAGGCAGCCGCAGCAGGCGCGCAGCCGGGCCCGCGCCGAGGCCATCCTCGTGGCGGCCGACCGGATCCTGTCCCAGGAGGGGTACGAGGCGCTGACGATGCGGCGGATCGCCGAGGAGGCGGGCGTGCCGGTCGGCAGCATCTACCAGTTCCACCCCGACAAGAGCGCCGTCGTGGACGCGCTCGGCCGGCGGTACCTGGAGGGCTTCGGGACCGCGATCGACGGGCTCGTCGAGCGGGCCGTCGCGGGTGAACTGACCGACCTGGTGGGGACGATGGTCGACGTCTACGCCGAGCTGTTCCGGTCCCAGCCGGGCGGGATGGCGCTGTGGGCCGGACGGCACCTCAGCCCCGAGCTCGCCCGGGCGGACGAGGCGAGCAACGCGCTCATCGCCGACGGCCTGCGGCGGATCATCGAGCACCTGACCGGCGGAGCCGGGGGTGAGCGGGCGCGGCGGGCGACGCGGATGGCGGTGTGGGCGGCCAACGCCGTGCTGCACGAGGTGTTCAAGGGCGGCGGGGAGCCGGACCTGGAGACCGTGGACGAGCTCAAGCGGATGCTGCACTGCTATTGGGAGGACCTGCGCGGCCGACTGACGGCCGAATGACGGCCGGGGAGGGCGAGTCCGGGGAGCGGTGAATCCAACCTGTCTCAACCATAGAACGTGAACATGTGTTCATGTTACGTTGCGGCCCACCTCGGACGGCGGCCGGCAGTCGGCGCGCCGCAGTGAAGGCAGGTGCCCGTGACCATCAGCCCCACCGATCCCACCGGACTCCCCCCACTCCCGCAGTTCCCGGGCGACTTCGTCTGGGGCGCCTCGACCGCCGCGTACCAGATCGAGGGCGCGGCCGACGAGGACGGAAAGGGGCCGTCGATCTGGGACACCTTCGTGCGGCGCCCCGGGGCCGTCCGCGACGGCGACACCGGCGACGTGGCCTGCGACCACTACCACCGCTTCGACGAGGACGTCGCACTGATGCGGCGGCTCGGGCTCGACGCGTACCGCTTCTCGATCTCCTGGCCGCGCGTCCTGCCGACCGGGGCGGGCAAGGTCGAGCCGCGCGGCCTCGACTTCTACGACCGGCTGGTCGACGCGCTGCTCGCCGCCGGGATCGAGCCCACGCCGACCCTGTTCCACTGGGACCTGCCGCAGGCCCTTGAGGACGAGGGCGGCTGGCTGAACCGCGCGACCGCGTACCGGTTCGCGGAGTACGCGGCGGTGACGGCGGAGCGGCTCGGCGACCGGGTCAAGCGGTGGATCACGCTGAACGAGCCCTTCGTGCACATGTCCTTCGGGTACGGCTTCGGCGTCCACGCCCCGGGCCGCGCCCTGCTCCTCGACGCGCTGCCCGTCGCGCACCACCAGCTGCTCGGCCACGGTCTCGCGACGGAGGCGCTGCGGGCCGCCGTCCCGGGCGGCCAGGTGCTGCTCGCCAACAACTGCACGCCCGTGCGTCTGCGTACGGACGCCCGTCCCGACGTCGACGCGGCGGCGGCCTCGACGTACGACATCCTGCACAACAGGCTCTTCAACGACCCTGTCCTCCTGGGCGGTTACCCCGATCTCTCGGCCTACGGCATGGCCGATCCGAGCTGGGGAGGCGTGGTGCGCGACGGCGATCTCGCCACGATCGCCGCGCCGCTCGACGGGCTCGGGATCAACTACTACAACCCGACCTGGGTGACCGCCCCGGCCGAGCCCGCCGCCGGCCTTCCCTTCGATCTGGCGGAGCCTCAGGAGGAGTACCGGCGCACGGAGTTCGGCTGGCCGGTCGCCCCCGACGGGCTCACGGAGCTCCTCACCGGCCTCACGTCCCGCTACGGCGGCGCGCTTCCGCCGGTGTGGATCACCGAGAACGGCTGCTCGCAGCCGGCCGGTACGGACGACCGGGAGCGCATCGACTACCTCGCCGGACACCTGTCGGCCGTCGCGGACGCGGTGGCCCGAGGGGTGGACGTGCGCGGCTACTTCACCTGGTCGCTGCTCGACAACTTCGAGTGGGCCGAGGGGTACCACCAGCGCTTCGGCCTGGTCGAGGTCGACTTCGCCACCGGACGCCGCACGCCCCGGGCGAGCTTCGCCTGGTACCGCGACCTGATCGCCGCGCAGCGGGCCCGCACCTCCTCATGACCCGGGCCCGCACGCAGGGCACGGCGGACGGGGCCGGCCGGGCCGCCGTCCTCGCCGAGCCCACCGTCCCGGTCACGGCCGGGTGGACGGCGAGTCTCTCGCTGGCCACCCTGGCCGTCTTCATGGCCTTCATGACGCCCATTCAGATCCTGCTGCCGCTCCAGCTGGAGCACATCGACCCGCACGGCAAGAACACCGCCCTGTCGCTGGTCACCGGCCTCGGCGCGCTGGTCGCGGTCCTCGCCAACCCGCTCGCCGGCGCGTGGTCGGACCGGACGACGAGCCGGTTCGGCCGCCGCAGGCCCTGGATCCTCGGCGGCGCGCTCGCCGGGGCGGCGGGCCTCGCGGTCACCGCCGCCCAGCACACCGTGGCGGGCGTCGCCGTCGGGTGGTGCCTCGCGCAGGCGGGCCTCAACGCGATGCTGGCCGGTGTCACCACCCCGATCGCCGACCGCGTGCCGCTCGGGCAGCGCGCCCAGGTCTCCGGATGGACGGGCCTCACGCAGTCCATCGGCCTGGTCCTCGGCGCGCTGATCACCACGCTCCTCGTCACGGGCGTCGGGGCCGGCTATGTCACGCTCGCCGTGCTCACCGTCGCGCTCGCCCTCCCCTTCGTGCTGCGCGAGACCGAGCCCGCCCTGCCCCGGGCCCTGCGTCCCGCCTTCGACGGCCGCGCGTTCGCCCGCTCGTTCTGGCTGAGCCCCCGTCAGCACCCCGACTTCGGCTGGGCGTGGCTCACCCGGTGCCTGATCAACCTCGGGAACGCGCTCGGGACCCTCTACCTGTTCTACTTCCTCGCCGACGCCGTCCACTACGGCGACCCCGGCACCGGCGTCCTGATCCTGACCGTGGTCTACACCCTCTGCGCCGCGCTCACGGCAGTCCCCGTGGGGGTCCTGTCCGACCGCGCGGGACGCCGCAAGGGCTTCGTCGTCCTCTGCTCACTGATCATGGCCGCCGCCGCGCTGCTGCTCGCCCTGCTCCACACCTGGCCGTCCGCGCTCGCCGCCGCGGCCGTCCTCGGCGCGGGGTACGGCATCTACCTCGCCGTCGACCAGGCCCTGGTCACCCAGGTCCTGCCGGAGGCGGCCGACCGCGCCAAGGACCTCGGCGTCATCAACATCGCCAACTCCGGCCCCCAGGTCCTCGCCCCCGCCCTCGCCTCGCCGGTCATCGCCCACCTCGGCGGCTACACCGGCCTCTACGTGACGGCGGCCCTGGTCATCCTCCTCGGGGGCCTCCTCGTCGGCCGTGTCCGGGGCGTGGCATGACGTCGTCGCCGCGGGGAAGGCCCGTCCTCACCTCAACGGACCGGCCCCCTCGGGCTGCGGGTTCCGGGCGAACCAGCGGGCGATGGGTTCCGCCGTCACCCCGTGCAGGACGACGCTGAGCAGGACGGTCGTGGCCGTCACGTTGACGACGAAGGACGCGTCGTCGCCCCGGAGCTGGGCGAAGGCGAGGACCGCGAAGACGATCGAGGTGACGCCGCGGGGGCCGAGCCAGCCGATCGCGGCGCGCTCGGGGCGGCTGAACGCCGTTCCGGAGAGCGAGGCGACCACGGGCACGGAGCGGGCCACGACGAGGACGAGCAGCGCGTAGCCGACGTACTGGAGGGCGTGCCCGCCGGCGAACGCCTGCGTCGCGACCGCTCCGAAGGCGTACCAGGCGGCCAGGGCCAGCAGATGGCTGACGTCTTCGACCAGGTCGAGGGAGTCCTCGCTGAGCTCGGACACGACCTGCGCGTACCAGATGCCCGCGACGAAGGCCGCGACGAAACCGTTGCCGTCGACGAGGACGGAGGCCGCGTAGGTCAGGAAGGGCAGGGCGAGACCGGCCAGGCGCAGGCTCGCGGGCTCGGCCCAGCCGGACCTCAGTGACCACCGCACCGCGCGGGAGGCCAGGAATCCGAGGACCGAGCCGACGATCGTCGCGTACACCGCGCCCTTGAGGGCGTTCAGGACGAGGTGTCCGAAGGTGTCGCCCCCGGAGACGAGATGGGCGAGGCAGAACACGAAGAGCGGGGAGATGAGCCCGTCGTTGAAGCCGCCCTCGATGTTGAGTGCCGCACGCACCCGCAGGGGCAGCCGCTCGTCACGCAGGAGCATCAGGACGGGGGCGAGGTCCATGGGCATGACGACGAGGGCGGTGACGGCGAGCAGCCACCAGCCGGTGCCGGGGAAGACGAGGGCGCCGAACAGCGTGGCGAGGACGAGCGACCCCGGCAGGGCGAGCCCGAGCAGCCGCACCTCGCCCACCGGGCCGCGCAGCCGCACGTACTCCCGGGCCTCGGTGGCGTCCGTGAACAGCATGACCGCGAGGACGAGCTCGAAGGCCCGCTGGAAGGAATGGGTGTCCACGTCGATGGGAACGGCCGGGTGGTCGCCGCCGCTGAGCAGGATGCCGGCCGCGGCGAAGGTGATCGGAGCGGTGATGCTCCACCGCGACAAGCGGTGCGAGACGAGGACCCACAGGAACAGCAGGGTGAGCAGGACGAAGAGTGCGATCACGGTGCCACATCCTGACAGACGGGATGAACGTCGCGAATTCGGACACCCGGATCCGGCGGCACCCCTCGCCTCGCCATTGATTCTCGATCTGGAATCGACATCGAGAATCATCGGGCAGTTTACAGCCCCCGCACGCGTGCCTACCGTTGAAGAACCGGCTTGGCGCACCGGCGAGCGAGAGGAACGGTCCCATGACGTACTCAATCTCCGGGCACTACGTCGCAAGCTGCTCGTGCGCGCTGCTCTGCGGATGCAGCGTCGACGCCCAGCCGAACGACGGACAGGGCGGCACCGAGTGCCGCGGCATCGCGGCGTTCCACATCGCCGAGGGACGCCTGGACGACACCGACCTCGCGGGGGTCGACTTCGCCTTCTACAACCTCTTCCCCACGCACCTGACGGGCGGCGACTGGAAGGTCGGAGTGGTCGTCGACAACGACGCCAGCGACGCGCAGGCCGAGGCCATCGGAAGGATCCTCTCCGGTAACGAGGGCGGTCCCTTCGCCCAGCTCGCCCAGTTCATCGGGGAGTTCCTCGGATCCGAACGCGGCGAGGTCACGGTCACCCAGGGCGAGAGCCCCGGCGCCACGGTCGCCGGGCACTCGACGATCTCGTACGAGCCGCTGCGCGGACCCGACGGGACCCCGACCACCGTGAAGAACGCGATGTTCGGCTTCTCCACCGAGTACGAGATCGGCCGCACCACCGGCTCGTCGTCGGCGTTCGGACTGAGCTTCGACCCTGCGTACGGCGAGCGGGCGGACTTCGTGTTCAGCAGCGAGCAGGAGGCAGGAGCACCCGCGGGACGCATGTGAACGGCCCCGACATCACATCGGTGCCATCGACCCTTGCAGGCCCGGCAGCATCCAGTCCTGGAAGAGGGCGAGGACGGCAAGGACCAGGAAGGCGACGCCGGACAGGCGGGCCAGCCGCGGGCCCCGGTACCAGAGCTTCTCCAGGAAGATCAGTGCCGCCAGGCCCGCCATCGCCGCGATGTTCATGACGCCCAGCGGGATGAGGACGACCATCAGCGCCCAGCAGCAGCCGACGCAGTACGCGCCGTGGTGCAGGCCCACCCGGAGGTCGCGCAGCCGCGGCCGGTACGAGGCGTACCGCATCAGCTGGGCCATCGGGCTGCGGCAGTGCCGCAGGCAGATGTCCTTGAGCGGGCCCAGCTGGTAGAGCCCGGCCAGCGCGAAGGCGGCCGCCCCGATCCACCTCCCGGCATCCGGGTCCCTGTCGACCAGGGCACCGGTGAGCGCGAGCCCGCCGTACGCGAGCAGGCCGAACGCCGTCCACGCGAGCAGATAGCCGGAGAGGAACTCGGTGGTCCGCAGCGCCCGGGTGAGACCGCTGGACTGGCGGGCTATCCCCTTGGCCCAGGTCACCGCGACGGGCGCGACGGAGGGCAGCATCATCGCCGCCATCATCGCCAGCCACAGCAGCAGGAACAGCGGCAGCGCCATCCCCATCGTGCCCGGCTCGACGCCCATGTCCAGGGCCTGGCCCACGGTGAGCGCCCAGGCCAGGACGGCGATCAGGACGATGAGCGACCAGGCGACGGCGAGGTCCCGGACCGGCAGCAGCACGCCCGGCCGCAACGGATGGTCGTCGGTGCTCCGCCGCTGAATCGTACGCATGACGCACTCCCGTCGGACCCTTCCAGCACAGCACGGATCCGGGCGACCGCAAACCGCTCGCGCCGCTCGCACCGCTGGCCGCCGCCTTGGCCCGAGCGCACGATGGAAGGGAGGGGAAAAGCCGATTGAGGGGTGAGAACGATGACGCAGGCGGCAGAGGCCGTGCCCGCCTGGCGTGTGGCGGGCGACTGGTTCGACGTGTGCAAGTGCGACATCCCGTGTCCGTGCTCGTTCGCCCAGCCGCCGTCCACCGGCGACTGCGAAGGCATCCTGGTGTGGCACATACGCGAGGGCAGTTACGGAGACGTCCGGCTGGACGGCCTGAACATGGTGATGCTCGGCGCCTTCGTCGGCAACGTCTGGGCGGAGCACTCCGACTCGTACGCGGCGTTCGTCTTCGACGAGCGCGCCGACGAGGGGCAGCGCCAGGCCCTGCAGATGATCTTCAGCGGGCAGGCCGGCAGCTGGCCCGCGCAGCTGGTGAGCATGGGGGCGTTCGAGGTGCGGGGCATGGACTTCGCGCCGATCGAAGTGGAGATCGACGAGGACCTCGCCACCTGGCGGGCATCCGTCCCCGGACTGATCGAGGCCCGCGGCGAGGCCCTCACCGGCCCGACCACCCCGGAGGGCGCCCGCGTCCAGTCGACCAACCTTCCCGGCTGCGAGACCGGCCCGGGTCAGCTCGCCACGTGGGGCCGCGCCCTCACCGACCAGGTCGACGCCTTCGGCTTCTCCTGGGACCGCAGCGGGAAGTCCAGCAAGACCATCACCTTCGACTGGTCGGGTCCCGACTGAACGCCCCCGGGTAGTCGTCGACCGTCACGGAGTCGTGGAGGCGCGCGCTCCTCGTGGTGAGGCGGAGAAGGGCGCGGCTCGGGCCCGCGGGCAGGGCGGAGATCAGGCGGGCGCCCTGGGCCAGTCCTCGTACGCCCAGACGGGACGTGGGGACCAGGGTCTTCGCGGCGCTCAGCGCGGCCGCGCGGCTGCCGCGTACGTACTCCGCCATCGCGCGCTCGTACGCGGGGAACGCGCGCTCGTGGTCGCCACCCGCCCGCGCCAGCTCCCCCGCCAGCACGTACGCGCCGACGACGGCCAGGCTGGTGCTGCCGCCGACGGCGGGACCGGGGCTGTAGCCGGCGTCGCCGACGAGCGTCACCCTCCCCCGCGACCATGTGTCCATGCGCAGCTGGGTGATGCAGTCGAAGTAGAACGCCGGGGTGCGGTCGAGCTCGTCGAGCCAGCGGTCCACATCGGCGTGCATGCCCGCGAACGCGCCGCGCAGCAGCTCCTTCTGCCCGGGCACGTCGCGGTGGTCGCAGTCGAGTTCGCGCTCGCTCCGGAACAGGAACAGCGCCCGCGCGTCGCCCAGGTGGCGTGCGCCGTACATGCCGACGGTGCGGCCGACACCGACGTGCATGAGGAGTTCGCCGTCGAGGCCCGAGGCGTTCGGCAGGGTCAGCACCCCGAAGTAGGCCCCGATGAAGGCGTGGTGGCGGGGCTCCTCGCCGAACACGAGGCGACGCACGGTGGAGTGCAGCCCGTCCGCGCCGACGACGAGGTCGAAGCGGCGCGGAGGGGCCTGTTCGAACCGCACCTCGCCGTCGGGCGAGATCGCGGTGACCGAGTCGCCGAAGACGTACTCGACGTCGTCGCGCGTGGCGTCGTAGTAGATCTCGTTCAGGTCGTCGCGCGTGATCTCGACGTGCCGGTCGGAGGCGGCGCCGAAGATCTTGGAGAGGTCCGCCCGGACGGGACGGCGTGAGCCCTCCGGGTGGACGGCTAACCGGGTCGTGCCGGTGGCCCGTTCCTCGATGCGCGGCAGAACCCCCATCTTGTCGGAGACGGTCATCGCGGGCCGGAAGAGGTCGACCGCGTGGCCGCCGGTCCTGCGCGGGGCCGGTGCGCATTCGACGACGGTGACGGAGAAGCCGTGCCGGGTGAGCCAGTAGGCCAGCACCGGTCCGGCGACACCGGCCCCTGAGACGAGGATCCGCATGGGACCGCTCCTTTCGTCGCGAACATTCATGAGCCGATCGTCCGCGCCGGTGCGCTCCGGCGTATTGGACGAATGTTCCCGCCGTCCGGCGCGCGGAGCATCATGGAACGATGCAGACGTTCGCGCACGGTGCGGCCACGTGGGGCGTCGCGTGCCCGCGGCTGCCCAGCCCGGTGCCCGGTGTCACCATGGCCGGGTTCCGGGTCCCCGACCTGGACGCGCTCCGGATCGTCCCGCACCCGGCCGTGACGCTGCTCCTGGAGTTCGGCGACGGGACACCCGTCCTGGACTGTGCCTCGGGGCAGCAGCGGGGAAGCCTCGTCGCCGGGCCCGGGCTCGGCACCGGAGGCGCGGTCCGGGCGCGGGGACGGACCTGCTGCTCGCCCGCCGGTACGAGACGGGGCCGCCGGTGGACGCCGAGGTGGCCTGGGCCTGGCACCGGATCGTCGCCGGCCGTGGTCTGGTCCGGATCGAGGGACTCGCGGACGAGGTCGGGTGGAGCCGGAAGCGGCTGTGGTCCCGGTTCCGGTCGCAACTCGGCCTGCCGCCCAAGCGCGCCGCGAGGCTGGTCCGCTTCGATCACGCCGCCCACCGCCTGGTCGCGGGTGAAGACGCGGCCCGCGTCGCGGCCGACACCGGCTACGCCGACCAGTCCCACCTGCACCGGGACGTCATGGCGCTGACCGGGGCGACCCCCGCGACCGTGGCCGGCGAGCCGTTCCTCGCCGTCGACGACATGGCGTGGCCCACGCAGACCCTCGTAGGAGGGTGTCTCAGGTCCGCACCGCGCGTGCCTTGCGGTATTCAGCGCGTGCGAGCAGCGAGAACGTGATCGTGGCGACCAGGGCGACCCCGACGACGACCGCTTCCAGGGCTCCGCCGTTCTGGTCGGGGTCCACTCCGAAGACCCCCTCGATCCAGGTCGGCCAGACCGGGGTCAGGAGGAACAACACTCCGCAGAGGGCGGCCGCGATCGCTTCGATCCGGCCCCGCAGGCGTACGTTGCGCAACATCGTGCTCACCTTCACCATCGGAGGCCGTCAGACCGAAGAGAGGTCGATCCGGAACATGCCGCGGCCGTGGGTCACACAGACCAGGGTCTCGTCCATCCAGAACAGGTCGTCGACCGAGCAGTTGGCCGGGCCCTCGTTCGTCGGCGACCAGGTCGTCCCCCGGTCCTCGCTCGCGAAGAGGCCGACCTCGGTGCCGCAGTACAGGAACGCGTGGCGCCGCGGATGCACGGCGAGCGCCCGTACGGGAGCGGCGGGCAGCGTCGGGGAGAGGTCCTTCCACTCCGCGCCGCCGTCGTTCGTCACCCACAGGTTGCCGGGCTCGAACCCGCCGAAGGCGACGTAGGCGCTGTTCACGTCCCCCGGGTGGGCGGTGATGCACGTGCAGTACCGCTGGGGGCTCAGCGGACTCGGTCCGATCACTCCGACGCGCGCCCAGGTCGGCGTCGCCGCCGTGCCGTCGGTGGTGTGGAAGACCATGCCGTTGCGGTGGCCCACCCAGACGATGTCGGAGTCGGCCGGGGCCACGGCGAGCGCGCTGATGAGCGATCCCGCGCTGGGCTTGATCGACCGCCAGCTGGGCCCCGAGGTCGGCGTGTTCGCCGCCTTCGCGTTGTTCGTCCGCCACAGCGAGAGGCCGCCGGCGAGGAGCCGCCGCGGGTTGCTCGGATCCATGACGAACGGCGCGATGAAGAGTGCCTGCTGGTTCTTGGCGTCGGGGATCCGGAACGGCACCGGCTTCCAGTCCCAGCCGGGAATCGCGGGGTTCCAGAACTGGCCGCTGATGTACCGGTCGGGATCGTCGGTGGCGCCGCCGTCGTCGTTGCGGTGGATGTTCAGGAAGGCGTACTCGCCGTAGAGGACGTCGGGGTCGGTCGGGTCGCAGGCGCACCAGCCGCCGTCACCGCCCTGGAACTCGGCCCAGCCCTCGGTCCCGGCCGCGGGGTCGAAGAGGAGCGTGCCGTTGTCCTGCGCGCCGCCGATGATCTTTCCGCTGACGGTGTTTCCCGCTCCGCCGTAGAACTGCGTGACGCCGTAGTTGTTGTCCAGCTCGGTCCAGCCGTCGACGAACGGCGCCTTCGGCTCCGTCCCCACCACGGCGAGGTCGGCGGCCTTGAACACCCCGCCGTCGTTGCCGAAGAACACCGTTCTGTTCTGCGTCCCGTCGTAGGAGGGGTGCGAGACGATGGCGTGGTGGTCGGCGTGCGCCGAGGCCGGGTCCCACCAGGTGCTGATCTCGGCCAGATGGTCGCCGCCGTCCGTACTCCGCCACAGATTGACGCCACCGGTGACCAGCAGGTTCGCGTCCGTCGGGTCCCCGGCCCAGATCGCGTTGCTGTACCAGCCCTGGTCACCCAGGTAGTCGGCCACGTGGCCGTCCGGGTCCCGGGTCTGTCTGCTCCGATAGGTCCTGCCGCCGTCGGTGGACCGGAAGATGCGGCCGGTCTGCGCCTGCACCGAGGCGTACACGATCGTCGGATCCTGCACCGCGTAGGCGAGTTCGACGCGGCCCGACCACGGGCCGTGCGTGGCCGCCTGCCAGGTGAGCCCGCCGTCGGCGCTGAACCAGGCCTCGCCCGCGCCGAGTGCGCCGGCGACCGCCCGGTCGTCGTCGCCCGGATCGAACACGACCTGGCCGGGCGGGATGTCCAGGACCCGGGTCCACGTCGCCCGCGCCGGATCGGAGCTGCGGAACAGTCCGGTGTCGGTGGCCGCGAGGACCACCGCACCCGATGAGGAGACCGCGATCCGGTTCACGGCGCGGAAGTCCGGGGTCTGCGTGGCCGGCAGGGGTGCCCACGTGGTCGCGTCGGTGGTGCGGAAGATGCCGTTGCCGCGGAGGAGGTCGGCGTTCGAGAAGCCCTCGCCGGTGCCCACGTAGATCGTCGACGGGTCCGAGGGGTCCATCGCCATGCACGCGCAGGCGAGGTTGCCGAGGAAGTCGTCCACGGGCGCCCACTTCGCGCCGCCGTTGCGGGTGATCCACACGCCGCCGCCGGCGCTCGCGGCCCACATCTTGTTCGGGTGGCCCGGGTCGATCACGATCGCCCGGGTGCGACCGCCGATGTTGCCGGGACCGAGCCACTCCCATCGGGTGAGCGCCATCCCCGCCGTCGGCGCCGGCCTGTCCGGGCGGGCGCCCCGGAGATGACCGGTCGGCACTCCGGCCGTCTCCGGAGCCGGAGGGGCGCTCCGCACCAGGGAGCGCATCCGGGCCCGTGCCGTCCCCTGGGCGTGCGGGGGCACCGCACCGTCGTCGCCGCGTTCCTGTTCGAGCCGGAACAGCAGCCGTGCGTTGGGCAGGTCGGGGTAGTCGAGGCGGCGCAGTGCCCGTCGCACCGCCGCGACGGACAGGCCGTCGAGTGTCTCGTTCGTGGCCCCCCGGCTCTTGCGGAGCAGTCGCACCTGCTCGACGCTGATGTCCTTGGCCTGAGCGAGTTGTTCGTCCGAGATGGTCATGATGCGCCGCCTCTGGGTACGAGGGGATCCATGCTCGGCATGGCTACGGACGGAGTGTGCGGGGACGGCTCCCGGCCGTCTCGTCGAGCACCACCTCCCAGACGGCAGAAGCGGTACGGACGTCCACCGCCCGCAGTACGACGGCGTCCACGCCGGGGCGCACGGTCAGCTCCATGCGAAGGTCGCCCACCTGCCCGTATTCCAGGACGTCGGCGGCGAGCGGCGGGTGCGGCGGCGGGACCTCCGCCTCGGTCGCCGCCCCGGCCTGCGGCTCCGTCGACACCGACGGACTCGCCACGCCGATCCGCAGGGCACCGTGCTCCGTGCGGGACTGACTCCCCGCCACCTCGGGACCGGGTGGCGCCCCGCCCCGGTACAGGGCCCGGGCGGTCCACCGGATCACGACCGGGTCCCGGTCCCCCGCCGTGTCCACGCTGAACTCGGGCGAGTCGTGCAGCGTCGGCCGAGCCCACGCCGGCAGGGCGACGGAAGGCGACGCCCAGCGTTCCCTTCCGTCACCCACGTCGAACAGCTCGACGACCAGCACGGGCGAGGCACCGATGCGCAGAGCCACCACGGTCCCGGCCACCAGCGCGCAGGGCCGCAGATCGCGCCCCTGACGCCACGACACCGCGCCGGTCTCCAGATCCAGTGCGATGAGTGTGCCCTGGCGGTCGCGTACCACGGCCCGTCCGGCAGCCGCGTCGGCCACGCCGCGTGGAATCCTGGGCATCCGGCCCCCGATCACCGGCTCCCGGTGCGGTGGGAAAGTGCGGTGGGAGCTCCACCAGCCACACCCCGGCGAAGAGCCGGAGCTCAATCACCATTTTCCAAAGCTGCCGGGCGAGCAGCAACCGGGAGTGGCTGAGGTGAGTCCTTCCCGGGGTCCGTCAGAACGCGAAGACCGTGCTGTCCGCGGTGCGGGCCCGCAGTTGGCACGGGTTGCCGTAGGTCGCCGACCAGGTCACGCGTCGGCCCTGCCAGACGCCGTCACCGGTGATCGTGACCGGGTTCCACTCGCGCGTACAGGGGCGGCCTTCCCGTAAGCCCGTCAGGCTCGTGAAGTCGCCGCCCGCTGCGGCCAGTTCCATGCAGGCCGCTTCCGGTGCGGGGTGGCTGCCGGACGGGACGGGGGCGCAGGTCAGGGTGACCGCACGGACGACGGTGTCGGTGGCCGGGTGCGCGCCCTCGCTGAGGGTGAGTACGAGCGCCGACGGCGCGTAGAGGCTCGCCGGCGCCGCCTCGGCGGTGCCGGTGCCGGTGAAGGCCGTGCCGACGAGGGCGAGGCCGGTCGCGGTGGCGAACGCGGTGGCACCAAGGGTACGGAAGTAGCGCACGGGGGTGTCCCTTCGCGGGGTGACAGGGGTGATGCGAGCCGACTGGCTGCGCACCGGAGTCTTGTCGACGCGGAGGGTGATCGCACGTGTGGTCGCACCTTTCCGGCCGCGCCCTCGAACAGACCCCTACCGACTGGTCGTTCGGCCAGTTGAGAGGCGGTGCTCCGGTACTCCACCCCGCCTTCCGGGCGCGGACGCCACAGGCGGTCCAAGCTCGAACGATCCGCTGACCTGCACCGTCGCGGAAATTGTTCGGGATTTGACCGCCCACACCCGCTCATGATCGTCCGGAATCCGAGACCCCGGCACGGTCCAGCCGGACCCGGCAGCCCCTCACGGCGACAACGTACCGACACGAGTGTCGGCAACATCCGATAAGATGCCGACACGCGAGTCGTCAAGTTCAAGCAAAGAGCTGACGTGGCTGACGTGCTCGGTCGTCGTGCCCCCATCACCTTCATCGCTCGGAGAATTCCGTGTTCCTCGCCCTACGCGATCTGCGCTTCGCCCGCGGTCGCTTCGCCCTGATGGGCGCGGTGGTCGCGCTCATCGCCGTGCTCGGCGTCCTCCTGTCCGGACTCGCCTCCGGTCTGGCGGACGCCGGTATATCCGGTCTGCGCGCGCTGCCCGTGACCCACATGGCCTTCGACGAGAAGGCGACCAGCGAGCAGTTCTCCCGCTCGACCGTGGAGGAGGAGGACTGGCAGGCCTGGTCCAAGGCCCCCGGCGTGGAGCGGGCGGAACCGTTCGGGAACACCCTGGCCAACGCCCAGGTGACCCAGGGCGCGAAGAAGGGCGAGCAGGTCAACCTCGCCGTCTTCGGCATGGCACCGGACTCCCCCCTGGCACCCAGCCCCAGCAAGGGTGACGGCCTGAAGGAGGGCAGTGCGGGCATCGTGATCACCCGGGAGATCGCCGACCTGGGCGTAGAGATCGGCGATGTGCTGACCGCTGACAAGAGCGGGGTGCAGCTGAAAGTCGTGGGGCTGGTCGACGAGACCATCTCCTACGGCCACATCGGCGTCGCCTACGCCGACCTCGACACGTGGCGGCACCTGCACTACGGCCTGCCTGGCGACCTGCCCGAGGCCGCGAGCCGACAGGCCACTGCCGTCGCCCTGACCCTGAAGCCGGGCGCCGACATCGCGGCGGTGGAAAAGGCAACCGGGACCCTCGCCGAGACCAAGGAGGCCACGTTCAACGCGTCCCCCGGCTACGAGGCCGAGTCGAGCACCATGGCCCTGATCAAGGGCTTCCTGTACGTCATCTCCGCCCTGGTCGTCGGCGCGTTCTTCACCGTCTGGACCGTCCAGCGCAAGCCCGAGATCGCCCTGATGAAGGCACTGGGCGCCCCCACCGGATACATCCTGCGCGACGCGCTCGCCCAGGTCGTCGCCGTGCTCGTCGGAGCCACGGCCCTCGGCACCGCCGTCGGTCTGGCCCTGGGGAGCGCGATGATCGGCAAGGCCCCCTTCTCCCTCTCCGCCCCGGCCATCGCCACCTCCTCCGGCCTCCTCATCGCCCTCGGGACCGTGGGCGCCGTCGTCGCCGTCCGCCGCATCACCGCCGTCGACCCCCTGACCGCTCTGGGAGCCACCCGATGACCACACCCGCCACCGACCACCAGGCCGCCGCGGACACCGACCGCTCCGGCGGGCTGCGCCTGAACGACGTCACCCTCACCCTCGGAGACGGCGATACCGCCGTCACCGCCCTCGACCACGTCGGCCTGACCGTCGCCCCCGGTGAGTTCGTCGCCGTCGTCGGCCCCTCCGGGTCCGGCAAGTCCAGCCTCCTCGCCGTCGCCGGCGGCCTCCAGCGGCCCACCTCGGGCACCGTGCACATCGCCGGCACCGAGCTGACCGCCCTTTCGGACAAGGAACGCACCGCCACCCGACTTCGCCACATCGGCTTCGTCTTCCAGCAGTCGAACCTGCTGGCCTCCCTCACCGTCAGGGAACAGCTCCTGCTGCCCCTGCACATCGACGGCCGTCTCGGCACCGCTGCCCGGGCCCGGGCCGACGAACTCATCGAAGCCGTCGGACTGACCCACCGCGTCGGCTCCCGTCCGCACCAGCTGTCGGGCGGCGAGCGCCAGCGCGCGGGCCTGGCTCGCGCCCTGATGACCTCCCCCGCCGTCCTGCTGGTGGACGAACCCACCTCGGCGCTGGACCGCGTACGCTCGGCCGAGGCGGTGCGGCTGATCGCCGAGCAGACCCATGAACGCGGAACGGCCACGGTCATGGTCACCCACGACACGGCGATAATGGACGCTGCCGACCGGGTGTACGAGATGGTCGACGGCCGCCTGTCCTGACCGGGGCCGCCAACCGGCACCGCATTCCCGGCCCCGTCCACCCCTCCAGGAGCCCGCCCCGCATGCCGAAGATCAACGCCTCCACGGTCGCCGAGCACCGCGCCCAGCAACGCGAGGCACTGATCGGGGCGGCGATCGACCTCCTGGTCAACGAGGGCGCCACCGCCGTCACACCGGCGGCGGTCGGCGCCCGCGCGGGCCTGGCCCGCTCCAGCGTGTACCAGTACTTCGACTCCTCGGCGGCCCTCCTGGCCACGATCACGGAGGAAGCCTTCCGGCGCTCCAACGAGGCGCTCACCCGCGCCCTGGCCACCGCGAACGGCCCGCTGGAACGCGTCGAGGCGTTCTTCAGGGAAAGTCTCCGCCTCGGTGCCGAAGGCGCACACCGGCCCGCCATCGCCCTCATGAACGCCGGCCTCGATCCCGCCTGCCAAGAACGGCTGAGGGAACTCCACCTGGAACAGGTCGAACCGTTCCGCGCCGCCGTCCGGCAGCTCGGCGCTCCCGAGCCCGCGCTCACGGCCGACCTGATCGCCGGAATGCTGCACACGGCCCTCGCCGCCGTCGAACAGGGCACCTCCCTCGACACGGTCACGGAACGCACCCTCGCACTCGTGCGCCGCTGCCTCACCCCGCCCGGCGGCACGGTTCACACCACGGGGGAAGGCCGCTGAGGCCCTCGTACCGCAGCAAGCACGTCGGCGGGTAAGCCACGTGCGGCTACACCCCGGTCGTGCGCGTGTACAGCACTCCGTCTGACCAGATGTAGCGAGTGCCTCCCCACTCGGCTGCGGAGGCCACGTCTGGGAAGAATCCCCTCCCGTTGCGGTTGGCGCTGGTGTTGCACAGCACCGGAATGCCGCTGAGCTTTTCGTAGGCGCTCAGAACGCGTGCGGTGGCGGTGTCCTGGGACGGGTCGATGGTCTGCAGTCGTGCGGTGCCGTCCAGGTGGATGACGGCGGGAATGCGGTCGGCCCAGCCGGGCCGCAGGCGGTGCTCGAAGAGCATGTACGGGTCACGGGTGCCCGGGGTGAAGACCTTCGGCGCGTGCGGAGTGAGGCAGACCGGCGCCACTGGGCGGTATCCGGCCCGGTCCTTGAGCTGGTTGAGCCGGTCCTTCATGGCGGGATCGGTGGCCGGGGCCAGGATGCTGCGGTTTCCCAGTGCCCGCGGACCGAGCTCGGCCCGGCCGCACAGTACGACGACCGGTTCCCCCTCGGTGTGCAGCAGCTCCGCCAACTGCTCTTCGTCACAGGGGCTTTGCCGCCAGTCCTGGGGAAGTTCGCCCACGGTGATCCTGGGGCCGCTGTAGACGTCCCACTCCAGTGCTGTGTGGCCGCTCGCCCGGATCATCTCGCAGGCGGCGGTGCCGACCGCGGCACCCGAGTCGTTCGGGAACGGTGCGATCCAGAGGTCTTCGAGCAGGCCGCTGGCCCGCAGCATGCTGTTCCACTTGATGTTCAGCGCGCATCCTCCCCCGATCACCAGGTTGGGCCGCGCAGAGGAGGCCGGGCGGCCCGTACCGGTGGAGTCACCACGGCCTGGCAGCCCACGCCGGAGCACGGTGGACAGCCGGTTCAGCAGAAGCTTTCCGAGGTACGCCTGAAACGTGGCGACGAGGTCCGCGTCCGACAGCCCGGGAAACAGCTCTTCGCGGTTGGCGGTGATCTTCTTCCCGAAGATCTCCGCGTTGTCGGGTGACGTGGCCGGGAAGCCGGTGATGATGTCGTCGAAGACCGGGTAGGCGGACTTCTCGACCCGGCCGAGCGCGGCATAGGCCATCGCCTTGCCCGCGACCGAAAGGTGGCGCCGGGTGCTTTCCTCCTCCGTCTACGCCTCGGCCGCCAGCCGGAAGGGGGCGAACTGCGCGCTGAAGTCGGCGAAGCTGTTGCCGGTGAACGGCAGCAGTTCCGTCGCGAGCGTCGCCTTCCGCCTGGTCGCGTCGACCTGGTACAGGCGTGGAACCGTGGCGCCGTCCCACACCAAGGCGAGTGCGTCCTGGCCGTGCGCCGCGAACGGGCTGGTGCAGTAGGCACCGAAGAGATGGTTGCTGACGTGGTGATAGCTCGCGTAGCCGGGAGATCGGGAAGTGAAGTCGTGATCGGTGAAGGTGTAGCGCCGGAGCGGGTCCCGGGCGCCGGGTCGATCCTGGTAGGGCGCGACGGGGAGCGTCACCGGCCGACCCTGCCGGCGGGTGTGGACGAGGGCGTGATCGGCCTCGCCGTCCCCCCACCAGCCGTCCATCACGAACTGGTCGATGTCGCGGACGTCCAGGCCCTCGGCGGCCACGATCTCCGTGACCCGGGCCAGGTCGCCCAGGTAGCTGTACCGGTGCCCGTTGTCGAGCTTCTCCACCTCGATACTGAACAGAAGCCGGTTACCGTCGATGACGGCCACCCCGCCGTCGTGTGTGGCCTTGATGCCGCAGATCAACAACGCCTCATCACGCCCTTCCGCCCGGCGCGACATGCGTCGCGCAGTCCACACAACTACGTACTTCTCCCCAGGTAGGGACACCGTCGACACGGCGTAGCCGATGGGCGGTGAGTCGCAGCGCGACGGCTTCGCCCGCGAGGGCGTGCTGCGCTCCTCGGCCTGGTTGCCGGGCGACTTCCCGGACGAGGGGCCGCCCGGACTCCGCACCCGCGGCTGGAACCCGAACCCGAAGTCCCGGGTGTGCCGTCCCGGACGTGGCTCAGCGCCCGTCGTCAACTCCGCCGTACCGAAAGCGTCGTGTGGTTGAAGCGGTAACGGTGGTGACGTAGTGGCGCCGGCCCCCGCGGCGGCGCATCATGGATGCAGTGCTCCCACCCCGCGGACGCCGGAGCGTGATGGCCTCTCCGGCTCTCGCATCCGTCGCCACGCACGGGGTGGTTGAGGCCGAGCGCCGAATCCAGCGGCCGAGATGGCCGAGTACTCGGACACTACCGTGGACGCATCGCGGAAGGACGGACATCATGGCCGTTCTCAAGCTTTCACTGTTCTCGAACAACTTCCCCGATTTCTTCATCATCGACCGCGATGGCGTCGTCGGCATCGCCAAGATCGAGACCGAGGAGGACCGCCGTGACGCCACGTTCCAGTGGACCGGCCCCAGCCTGGCGACGTTCGGCGGGACCGGAATGCTGGTGAGGGCCGTCGCTCCGCCGGGGTTCTGCCTGCACATCGCGACGTTCGACGACTTCCGCATCGAGAGCAAGTTCTTCACCGGGATCACGGACCCGCAGGTCAAGGCGCAGGTCATCGAGGAGTCGACCTTCGTGTTCCAGGCGGCGGAAATCGACCCGAACCAGGCTTCGTTCCGATCGGTCAAGTTCCCGGACCGGTTCCTCCGGCACAGGGACTCCATGCTCTTCGCCGAGCCGGTGGTCACTCCCTCCGAACTCCAGTCCGCGTGCTTCAGAATCGCCGATCCCCTCCACCCGGAGGAGTTCTGAGAGCGCCGCCCCGCGCAGCCCGCCGCCCCGCGGACGTACCCGCTCGGCCTGCTCAGCCTGCTCAGCCGCATGCCCGAGCCCCCCTTGACTCCTTCCACGGCGGAAGCGCACGCTGAGGATACGAGGTACACATCGAACATATCCGTACGTGACCGCGTACGTGTACATGTACCGTCGTCCCCGCGAGCACTCGTCGCGCCGTCCGTCGTGCCCGGTCCCGGCCCTTCGATGCCGGCCCCGGCTGCCGCTCTCCGATGTGGGCCCGACGGCGCCCGAAGGAGGCCCCGTCATGTCCGACGACCACACGATCCTGCGCGCCCGGGTCACCGCCAGGGACGCCGACACCCTGCGCGCCCTCCTGCGCGATGCCCACCCCGATGTCGGTGGACGCGTCCGCCAGGCCGAGGACGGCAGCTGCACCATCGACGCCTACGTCACCCCCGACGAGGCCGAAGCCCTCGACCGCGAGGGCGTGACCGTCACCATCGTCGAAGACGCCACCGCCGTCGGACGGGCCCGCCAGGCCGAGGTCGGCACGGGCGACCGCTTCGCTCCCGAGGACGCCCTTCCCCAGGGACTCGCCCTCAAGGTGAAGGACCCCTAGGAAAGGCCCAGGAGGGACGCCATGCCGTACCTGAACGTCGTCGAGGTCGAGTCCGGTCTGGCCAGCCTGGCCACCGCGTTCCCGGCCACCACCGGCCTCATCGAACTTCCCGAGCCCTCCGTCCAGGGCCGCACCTGCCACGCCCTGCGCGTCGGCACCCACCGCCTCGCGCCCAAGGACGCCGTCGTCCTCACCGGCGGCCTGCACGCCCGGGAGTGGGGGAGCTGCGAGATCCTCGTCAACCTCGCGGCCGACCTGCTGCACGCGCACGCGGGCGGTGCGGGCCTGGCGTACGGCGGTACGCACTTCACCGCCGACCAGGTCCGCACGGTCGTCGAGGAACTCGACGTCGTCGTCTTCCCGCTCGTCAACCCTGACGGCCGGCGCTACAGCCAGACCGTCGACCCCGACTGGCGTCGCAACCGCAACCCGGCCCAGTCCGGCGGGGACCCGCAGGCGATCGGCGTCGACATCAACCGCAACTTCGACTTCCTCTTCGACTTCAGAACCGCTTTCCACCCGCTCGCCCCCGTCCGGGTCTCGGACGACCCGGCCGACCCCAACCAGGTGTACCAAGGCCCCGCCCCCTTCTCGGAACCGGAGACGCGCAACGTCCGCTGGCTGATCGAGCAGTTCATCCGCACCCGCTGGTTCGTCGACGTCCACAGCTACACCCAGAACATGCTCTACGTCTGGGGCGACGACGACAGCCAGTCGGACGACCCGACCAGGAACTTCCAGAACCCGGCCTTCGACGGCAAGCGCGGTCTGCGGGACGACCTGCTCTACGCGGAGTTCATTCCGAAACCGGACGCCGACGACGCCGCCCTGCTCGCCCAGCAGTTCTGCAAGGCCCTCAAGGGCGTGCGAGGCAAGGTCTACACCCCCAAGCCCGCCTTCGACCTCTACCCGACCTGCGGCACCAGCGACGACTACACGTACGCGCGCCACATCGTCGGGGCGGGTGAGGAAAGGATCCTGGCCTTCACGATCGAATGGGGCATGGACTTCCACCCGCCGTGGCCGGAGATGGAGAACATCGTCCTCGACGTCGACGCCGGCCTCGTGCAGTTCTGCCTCGGCGCACTCTCCTAGCCCAACGGCCATGACCGGGGCGCCCGCCGGCGGCGGGCGCCCCGGTCATGGCCCGGGTCAGGCGGCCCGGTGATAGAAGAACGGGTCGATGGACGGCGGTACGAGCGTCAGGTTGTCGAGGTCGAGCAGCTGGTGGCTGGCGAAGTCGGCGTGGCGCTGGTACGTGACCCCCTCGGGGAAGTTGGCCGGGTCGGGCGTGTTGTTGCCGGAGAACACCCCGTAGAAGTCCCGGTCGACCGTGAGCAGCCGCATGTAGTCGCCCAGGTACGGCAGGCCCCGCCGCACCGGGATGTTCGCCGGTGCCTGGTGCAGCACGTGCCGCTCCGGGGTCGTCCGCCAGTCGTCGCCCGTCAGCTCAAGCACGGTCTTCCAGGCCCCCTCCAGGAACCGCTGGCTGGCCAGCCCGAGCAGGGAGTCGGTGCTCACGGCCAGCGCCGGGTTCTTGGCGTTGGTGATGGTGCGCACGTCGGTGGACCAGGTCTGCCCGTGGTCGGTGGAGTGCCGTACGTGCAGGGTGTAGTCCGTGCCCGTCAGCCCGCCGACCCGGTCGCACCACGCCACCCAGACGCTTCCGGGGTTCGTCGGGTCCACCGCGATCGACAGGTCGCCGCCGAGGCGGTCCTGCCCCATCATCGCGCCGAACTTCACGAAGCGGCCGGTGTCGACGCGCTGGCCCGGGGCGGAGTCCACCGCGTCCTTGAGGTCCTCGAACGGAGTCGCCCCGACGCCACCGTTGTCGTCCCGCGTGACCACGATGTCGAAGAAGACGTTCGGCCCCGACCTCTGCTGCCAGCTCTGGAACACCGCGTAGACGGTGCCGGCGGGATGCAGGGCCACCCGCACCGGTGGCCCGTCCTGGCCCGTGGTCGTGCGCCGTTCGATGGCATGGCGCGTGAAGCCGGCCGGCGGCCCCGCCGTACGGGCACTGCCCGAGACGTCCACCGTCGCGGTCTGGCCGGTGCCCTGGCCGAAGTCGTTGTTGGCCACGTAGACGCGGTCGCGGACCGTGCCGTTCACGTTCACGCTGCCGGCCACCACCCACGGCTGGTCCTCCTCGTCGCGCGAGACGAGCACCTCCATGGGCGCGGTCGAGGAGATCCCGGGGGAGCGCAGCACCTGCATGCGGAGGATGTCCTCCACGGCTGCCTGGCCGTTGAGGATGCCCGCGTACAGGGTGCCGCCCTTGGACGCGAAGCCGACCGAGATGTCTCCGGTGCCCAGGCCCAGGGCGCCGCCCGGCACGATGTTGCGCATCACCCAGGTGTCCCCGCCGTCGGTGGAGACGTAGACCGGGGCGAGCGGGCCACCCATGGGGTCCGGTGTGAACGCGGTCGCGACCATCTCGTCGGGGTGCTCCGGGTTGACCGCGAGGCTGGGCTCGCCGTCCTGGGTCCGGTCGCCGCTCAGGGCGACGGGCGTGATGTCGACGACCTTCACTGTGGGCATGTCCGCTCACCTCCGTGCGGCCTGCAGCGTGTCGAGCTTCTGCACCGGCTGGTGGTCTTCGGGATGGAGGATCTGGAACGGCGCCCACGCGCGCAGCTCGCCCTCGGTGGCATGCAGGATCCACACTCCCTCCTGCGACGCCTTGGGCTTGGGCGCCGTATACCAGCGGAAGTCGAGGCTGTTGGGGTACAGCACGTCGAGCGGCCCGGGCTCGACCTGCCCCTGCTCGACGGTGGTCACGTCGATCCGGGCGCGCCACCAGTCGGGGTAGTGCTCGGAGGGCTGGTCGGCGGTCATCTGCTCCAGGACGACGACCGTGCCGACCACGACGGCGTCGGCGGCGGCGGCATGCGCGACCATGTCCTCCTCCGCGAGGTCGCGCTCGATCGGGGAGAACGGCATCGCGTCGGCGGTCCCGGCCACCATGTCGATGTTCTCCTGGACCTCGTCGGCCGGCAGCCGCCCGACCTCGGTGACGGCGAGACTGCCGCCGTAGACCATTCCGTCGGTGAAGAACGCCGCCGCCTCACCGACGGCGGGCGGCTCCAGGTCGGCCGCCAGCTGCACGGTCACCTCGTTGCCCGCGAGCTTCTGGAACGCCTCGGGCGCGTGCAGCACCGTGTCCACCTGGACGACGGCCGTTCGTTCATCGACCGGTACGTCCGTCAGCCGCGCGTCACCGAGTCGCGTGACGGTGCCCACGAAACTCAGCGGGGCGCGCCGGACGAGCGTCCGGACGTCCTCGGGACCTTCAGGCATGGCGGAATCCTCCTCCCGCCTCGTTCCGACCGCCTAGCGCGCGGTGTGCGCGCCGGCCGGGTGGATGCGGTGCCATTCCATCCTCGCGCCGAGGGCGCACAGGACGGTGACCAGGGCCGTGACGGCCACGATGAGCCACTCCAGGGCTCCGCTCCCGGCGTCCGGTTCGACGCCGAAGAGCAGCTCGATCCAGTCGCGCCAGACGAGAGTGATCACGAAGAGCAGCCCGGACAGGGTTCCCAGGACGACCTCCACCCAGAAGCGGGGGCGCAGTCGGCCGGGAGAGGGATGGTTCAGGGGTCGGAAGGCCATCGCGCGGCCTCCCCTCTGTGACGCGCCGTGGGGGGCGCTGGGGAAACGCGTACAACTACGAGGCACACATACTCCGTACACCAGTCTCCGCGCACCTCCCGTCTCAGGTCAAGAGCCGTCAGAGCCCCCGCCGAAGTCTCCACTTCCCCGACGAACTCGTGCTCACCCAGCTGCGGCGCTCACTGATCGCTGATCTTCGTGCCTGCACGCCTACTGGAGCACGCATTCCCATGCCGACCTCGTGGAGCTGCTACGCGCGGCCGGGGCAGAGCATGGGCGGGGGCGGCGACGGCCCCGACGCCCGAAGCCCGGCTCGATCGGCCTTCCGGTGTGGGGCGTGGAGGTCCGGGTCACCCGCCGCGACGGCACCGAGGCGGACGTCGACGAGCCCGGCGAGCTCCGCATCCGGGGCCACAACGTCATGAAGGGCTACTCGACCGCCCCGAGGCGACGGCCGAGGCGATCGACGCGCGGGGCCGGCTCCGCACGGGCGACATCGGCAAGCGCGATGCCGAGTCGAGGTGCGCTCCGACCGGTCACGTGCGCTGGTCCCCAAGTAATCCCCAGCTCACGTCCGGGCTCGTCCTCATACACCTCCGCGATCCTTCCGAGCGACAACGAAGCAGCGAACTGCCCCGCCCATCGAAGCAGTCTGCCGATACCATCCCGATCCTGGGCTGGGGACTCCATTCATGGGACTCGGGACACTAGGGCCTATCCGCCCTGATCCGCCGGACAGGCCCTGGCCCACACCGCCCCGGGGCGGCTTCAGGAATGGGGGATCGGGAAGGTGTTCAACCGGTCCTCGGGCAGGGCTGTTGCGCGCCATCCCAGGTCCACCGCGGCATCCTGCACGCGTCGTCCGCCGAGCGCCGGGTACGCGGCCGGTGCCGTGCCGACCGTGCCCGGGACGATGACCCGTACGACCCTCATCCCCGCCGCCTCGGCCTCGGGGGTCGTCAGATCCACGTACAGCACCTCATGTCCGGCCGCCTCGATCCTCGCCCGCAAGGTACTGCGCGAGGGTGGGGCGAACGGCAGTGCGGGGATGTCGTCCCAGCTGCCGTCCGGCCCGGTGGCGGCCCAGGCGAGGGAGCGCCGTGCGGCGCGTCGGTCGAGATAGAGCTGCTGGTGGCACAGGAGTTCCACGGCGTCCCCGCCATCCGCGCGGTAGGCGTCCAGGTAGGAGGAGTCGGGGCGCCACGGCTTCAGCGGGCTGTCCCTGTCGCGGTAGCCGTCGGAGAGACGTGCCAGGGCTTCGGGGGAGTTCAGGGTCCGGCAGGTGAGCTGGAGGGAGAACGCCTCCGCCAGAGCCTTGGACGCCGCGTCCTGCGCGCTTCCCGCCCGTGTGGCGAAACCCATCGTGAGCCAGCCTTCGGTCTTGCCGCGGACGTGCGCGCCGATCGTGGGCAGGCCGAAGCGGTTCTCCAGGTACGTCAGCTCGACCTCGAAGTCGTCCAGTGGCGGACCGATGAGCCGGCGGAGGGACTCGGTGACGGGGAGGCGGGGCGGCGACACGGCATTCGCCCACCAGATGGCCACCGTGTCGCGCTCGACCACTTCTTCGAGTCCGGAGCGGATGGCGTGTTCGAGGTCGGTGCCGGCGGCTATGCCGCCGATCACGGGGAAGGCGTGCCGGGCCTCCTCGTGCCGGTGGGGCATGCGGCGCCAGAGCGTGTACGCGGCGAAGGCGGGGACGTACACGTCCGCGTCACGTGTCAGGGACCTGCCGCGGACCCAGTGGACCGGGGTGTCCGGCCGGAACGGGACGAAGGGGAAGTCCTGGCGGCGGTACTGGGCCGGCGAGTAGAGCGTGAGCCGGGCGGGGTCCAGCGCGTCGAGGCCGCGGCGGAGAAGGTCCCGGTGACTGCCGTGGACCAGCGCCGCGGGGTCCGGCGGGCAGGTGCCGCAGTAGCGCTCGACGGCTTCGCCCAGGGCCGCGCGGCTCGCCTGCTCGGCGCTGGTCCACGACATGCCGAAGGCCTGCCGGTCCGCCTGCCAGGGCATGGTCCGCGTACGGTCCACGATGTCCGCGACGGCCAGCCGGAGGGTGGAGGGAGTCGACCCCGGCCCGCGGAAGACGCGCAGGCGCGTGACGACATCGGCGGGCGATTCGAGTGCGGACGGCACGGGTGCGGGGGCCGAGCCCGACCGGGGCACCACGCGGGTGCCCCGGTCGGTCGCCCGAAGGTTTCCCTCGGGCATCAGGCCATGTACGCCATGACACAGTTGTCGACGACGAACTCCTCGTTCTCGTCGGCAAGGTACGCGGCGACGCAGTTGTTCAGAACGAACTGCTCGTCCTGCTGTTCCATCTCGAAAGAGTTCATGATGGCTGTCCTCTCCATTCGGTATCCGAATGACTCTCCCGGGCGGGAGAGCCGACCGGGGACGGGGAGCCGTCCCCGGTACGCACGCCCGAGCGGAACTCGTGGCGTGCGAGCTTGTGGTCCGGGCCCGTGATCCAGGCCCAGATGAGACCGGCGAGGAGGGCCAGGGCGGCACACACGCCCCACAAGGCCCCGGGACCGCCGGAGTCGAGCAGCAGCCCGCCTCCTGCCGGTGCGAGGAAGGCGGCGGCGGTCCAGGCGGTGCCGTACAGGCCCTGGTACCGGCCGCGCAGGTGCTCCGGCGCACGGTCGGCGGCCTCCGAGCTGCCCGCCGGTGCCTGCAGCATCTCGCCGAACGTCCAGATGACGACGCAGAGGGCGTACGCGATCACGCTGTCCGCGAAGGCCATCAGGCCGAACCCCACGGCCAGCAGGAGCGCGGCAGCGAGCAGTGTCGCGGCCCTGGAGCGCTCACGGACCAGCCGCGTCAGGGCCACCTGCAGGGTGACGATGATTACGCCGTTGAGGGCGTGCAGCCAGGTGAAGACCGTCGGGTCGTGGCCGTCGCGTGCCACCACGATCGGCAGCATCGTGCTCCCCTGCTGGAACACGGAGGCGAAGAGCAGGGCAGCGAGACAGAACGCCAGGAACGGGCGGTCCTTCCATACCGAGCCGCCGTGCGCGCCCTGCCGCCGTGGCGTCGCCTCCGCACTCCTGCCACCGGTCCGGGCCCCTGTGCGCGGCCGGGTCTCCGGGACCTTCGCCAGGACCAGGACCGCGCACAGCGCCGTGGCCGCCGCGTCCGCGACGAAGATCAGCACGTATCCGTGGGTGACCATGACTCCGGCCAGTACGGAGGAGACCGCCACACCGAGATTCAGCGCCCAGTAGTTGAGGGCGAACGCGCGCTGCCTGTCCTCGGGAGGTACGACGTCGGCCAGCGCCGCCTGCATGGCGGGTCGGGCGGCGGCCGAGCCGGCTCCCATCGCGAAGGCGGCGACCGCTATCGCCCAGCCCTCCTGGACCAGGCCGAGCGAGGTCATGCACACCGCGGTCCAGCAGTGCGCGGCGAACAGGGTGGTCCTGCGGCCGAAGCGGTCGGCAGCGCTGCCGCCGCCGATCGTGCCCAGCACGCCGCCGAGTCCGATGAGCGAGATGACGGCACCGGCGTGCGCTGCCGAGTAGCCCCGCTGCGAGGTCATGTAGAGGGTGAGCAGTGGGCCGACGAACCCGCCCGTCCAGTTGACCAGGATGCTGAGCCAGATCCACCAGAACGTGCCCGGCAGGCCTCTCGCCGACGTGGGCAGCAGCCGTCGGATCCCCGGCGACGCGGTCACTCGGGACACTTCGGCAGGGTGAACACCGGGCGCCCCGGGGCCGTCTCCCCCGCCTCCTTGCCCAACCGTTCCAGCAGCCCCGGTTCCTGGATCTCCTCGACGAGCGCCGCCCGCAGGTCGGCGTACCACCGGTCCGCCGTCGCCGCGTCCGCGAACCGGGGCAGGTCCTGTCGGATCACCGGGCGCTCCGTGGCGAGCCGCCGCAGCAGAAGCCGCAGCAGGTCCGCGGCGGAGGGCAGCCGGCTGCTCAGGGTGAGGTGCAGGGACGGTCCGTCGGCCGCCCGGACCGTGTGCCACCAGCCGCGGGGCAGATAGAGGACGTCGCCCTCGCTCAGCATCCCGGACCAGCCGGTCTCCGAGGGCTGTGGCTTCGACGGGCGGGTGAGTTCGCCGACGGGGTGGGGCAGCGTCGGCGGGTGCAGGTCCCAGTTCTTCTCCCCCGCGACCTGAAGGATGATCACGTCGTGGTCGTCCCAGTGGGTATCGAAGCCCTGGGGAGCTCCGCCCAGGTTCGCGTACAGGTTGGCCTGGACAAGGTTGCGCAGGCTGTTCTCCACCCGGCGGACGAGCCCCCGCAGCGGAGGGTGCAACTCCTCGACCCCGTCCACTGCGAGCGTGGCACCGTCGGCCAGGGCACCGGCCAGCGCCTCGGGACGGATCCTCAACGGTCGCCCTCGGGGCGCCAGTTGGGGTACGGGCTCGGAGCACGAGGTGACGCTCATGCCGCGCGCCGCCCGGACGAGGTGCATCCGGGAGGCGTCGACCCGGGTGGATTCGAGAATCGCGTTCAGATCGTCCCAGCCGAAGACACCGTCGAACCGCCCCGGCCCGCCACGGCAGAGCATCGGCCGTGCCCCGAGGTGTCCGGTGAGGAAGGCTTCCTCATCGAGGGGCCTGATCAGCCCCTTGAGCCCGTCTTCCGGGACGCAGTTGACGGAGCCGGCGTCGTGGATGTCGGGACCGGTGACACTTCCTGCGATCACGGTCACCCCCTGTGCAGCCTGTTGCCCTTGTGGCCTTTCCATGCTCAGGGAACGTTAACGACACAGTCCGCGCGTGACATCCTGTCAGCGGGGAGGGCAGACCCTCCCCGCTGACAGGATGTCACGTGTCGCCACGTGGGCACCGAACGTGCCGAATCAACTGTCGTCGGGCGCAGCAACGACCGCTCGACAGGAGTGCGATCCCTACTGGGACTACCACCTGACGCCCTGGCCGGCCGGTCTCACCGACGACGCATACCAGTGGGAGCCCGTGCCAGACTGCTGGACGGTCCGGACCGGCGAGGACGGCAGGGCGAGGTTCGGCTGACAGGAGCCGGTCCCGGAGCCTCCGCCGGTGACGACGATCGCCTGGCGTCTGTGCCACATCGCCTTTCACGTACTCGGCTTCCGGGCCGGCACGCATTTCGGCGACGGGTCCTTGACCATCGGCACCGCGACGTTGCCGGTCACCGCCGAGGGCGGTCTCGAGGCACTGAACGAGTACTACCGCACCTGGCGGAAAGGGGTGCTCTCACTCGACGACGAGGGGCTGCAGCGGCCCATAGGAGACGCCGAGGGCCAGGGGGGAGAGCGCCCTATGGCGATCCTGCTCCTGCACGTTGAGCACGGAGCCCCACCCCGACCGCAGCCGCTCCTCCATGCTCGCGAACCGCTTGTCGGCCACGAGCCGGGTGACCAGCTCGTCCCGACTGTCCCGATCAGGCTTCGCCTGTCGGAGTGCGACGTTCAGGCCGGCGCATCCGCCGCGCGAAAACCTGCCTCCAGCCGACCTTCACGCCGTTCCTTTCAGGCAAAAATCCACACACTGCACCAGACTCTGCATTTCGACCTAGACCGGGAGAGGTGAGTTGTCGGCGCAAGTCCCGGATGCCGGGTGTCAGGTGTCGGACGCGGTCTCCAGCCGCAGGTCAGTCGGGGTACCCCGGCGTACGGACTCCACGGCCACCATCCGGTACACGTTCGCCGCCCCGAGTGCGCCGGCATTCCCCGTACACCGTGGAGTTGGAGCGCGGTGCGGCTGGCCGTACCAGTCGCCAGCCGTCCGCTTCGCCGGCCAGTACGGCCGGCCGGTGCGCGTCCGTCTGCCGTTCCACGAGCGGTTTCCCCGACTGCGTACGGGTGTTGACGTGGGCGCGTGCCACAGCGGCGATCCGCTCCGCGATGCCCAGCAGCAGGGCCCGCCTGGCGGATCCTCGCCGCCGCGAGCGCGCGCTCACTGGGAGCGCGCTCACCGCAAGCGGCTGCGAGGCGACTCCGTCGAACCTCGACCGCGCGGCGGGCATGACGAAATGGTCGACGGTCTCGGTGACGCAGGTGCCGGGCTCCGGGACCACGAGGCGCCACCGCTCCCGGTGGTCGCGCACGGGGTCAGGCTGCTGATCGTCGGGCGGACCCCGCAGACGCGACTGGAGCCCGAGGCCCGGGAGGCTCCGGAGATCCTGTACGCGGTCGGTGAGGCCCGCTACCGCGCCGTCGACGTCGCCGACCCGGACGCGCCGGCCCGCAAGGTGACGGAGGCGGAGGCCCCCTGGGGCCGGAGGCTCGACCTGGTGCTGCACTTTGCCGGAGCCCCGGTCCCGGCGCGGTGGGAGTCGCTGTCGGACCACGAGCTGCGGACCGGGTCCGGGCAGTGGCTGGACCGGATGCTGCGCCCGAAGGCGGGGGGATGTGTGGCCGTGGACGGGCTGCCGGCCAGGCGCCCGGACACCGCGGTGGTGCTGTTCTCTTCGGTGAACGGTTTTCGGCGGCACCGGATTCGGTGCCTATGCGGCGGGCAACGCGGTGGTGGACGGCTGGGCCCAGCGCTGGGCGGCCACGGGCCGGCGGACGCAGAGCCTGGCCTGGAGCATGTGGGACGGTCCGGGGATGAACCGGGGCAGTCCGCTGGTCGCGGCCGCCCGGCACCGCGGGCTGACCAGGGGTGCCTCCCGGGCTGTGGGGTAGCCCGGGAGGTACGTCCGGCGTGAAGATCCCGCGAGTGCTCCTCTGCCGCACCTGAATTGCGCAGGCGGACACATACGCTCGTCATCATTGCGCCGGTGTCTTGCTGTCTTGCTCGCGTCGTCAGCCGCGCGCCCGTCGGGTGCTCGGCTTCCCGTCGTCCAGGTGGCCCGTACGACGCAGTCTGTCCACCCACGCCTGTGCGGTGTAGCGGGGGACACCATAGTGCTGTGCCACCTTGCCCACGCTGCTGGACTTGAGGAAGACCGCCTTCACCTCTTCCGCATCGGGCATCTTGCGGTAGGGCCGTTCCGTCTGCTGCTCGGTCGAAGGAGCAGACACCGTTGCGTGCTTGTGGCTCTCCGGCCTGCTCAGGGAACGGGCGGAGGACGGGGCGGTGACCCCGCTCACTGCCTGAGCCAGCATCTCGAAGTCGATGTCGAGTGCCGCTCGTGGTGGGATCCCACCTTCTCCCGATGCCCGGACCACCAGCTCAACTATGCGCGGCGGCCCACCGGAAACGCTCTGCATCACTGCGGTGATCTTCGCCGGTTCCTCTTCGGCGCCCTCACCGGACACCTCGACCGTAATGGTCCATCTCATACAACACCTCCCAGCATGGTCCCTCCGGTCGTCACTCGCGCGGGGCGAACGAGGGCGAGGATGCGACCTGCGTGGAGCCACACGCGAATGACTGCCTCCCACCCCGTCGCGTGAGAGCTATTCGCAGTTCCGACTATAGTCACCTTCTGACTTGAAAAGCTGCAACCAAGTCAATGAATACCTCACAAACACTTCACCGATCGACGAGTTCCGAGTTCGGGGTCGGGGCGGATCACACACTCAGGGAAATCAAGCCATCGTCGAGTGAGGGTGTACCACGTCTTGAAGACACTCTCCTTCGCGCTGAACACCAGCCGGTCCCAGGCGACCTCGGGGTGCGACGCGGAGAGCCGGGACACCGTGTCCCGCTCTTCGGGCAGCATCACCGTGTCCACGATCTTCCCGGGCAGCGGCAGGGTCGGCTCGGCGTCCAGGCCGACCGAGGCGACCGCTCCCCCGCGTGCCACCGCCGCCGCCCGGTAGCCCTCGCAGTGCGTCACACCGCCGACGACGCCGTCGGGCCGGCGCGGGGCGCGGCGGGCCCAGGGCGGGCCGTCCGCGGCGGGCAGGATCGGGCCGGGTTCGAGCCCCAGCCGCACGAGTGCCCTGCGCGCGCAGAGCCTGACGGTGGCGAACTCTCTCCGTCGCCCGGCGTCGGAGCCGGCCACTGGCTCGACTTCCTCCGGGAACAGCTCGGCCTCGGGGCCGGCGAACAGCTCCACTAGGACGATCTCCGGCGGAAGCGCCCCTTTCAGCGGTCGGGCCCGCGACAGGGGGTGACCGTCACGCGGACCTCTCCATCACCGAGGCGGGAACGATGCGCACGAGTCCCTGCGGAGGCGCGGGACGACGGCGCCACTCCCCCGGGTACCCAAGGGAGACCTCCCGGTGCGGAACCCCGTCGCATTCCATGGTGCGGGGTAAGTGTCGGGCCCGGCACCAGGCATCACGGCTGGGATACGGATCAGGATGCAACAGATACTCGTCGGAACAGACCACACCCCCATGTCGTGCATCACGTCGACCAGGTACGAGTAGCGTGCCTGGCCCCGGAGCTGCACCGGGTCCCCCGGAGGTGTCCACAGTTCAAGGCACATGCCGCCTTCTCTGTCACGGAGACTTCTAGGAACTGTCAGGCCCATCAGGTAGCCGTGTTCAGCGCGGAGACGACGCTGGCCACGGTGATCGTGTCAAAAAGGAACGCGATGACGGCATTGGCGGCCACCGTCCGGCGCATCTCCCGGGACAGCAGGGTGACATCGGTCGTCCCGAACGTCGCCATGACCGACAGGGCGAAGTACACGCAGTCACCCCAGACGGGTTCCTCGGAGCCGGGGAACTCCAGTGCCCGCTCGTCCTCGACGAGGACGTCGGCGTGAAGGGCCACGGCAAAGGCGACGACCACGCAGATCCACGCGACGACCACGAGGACGAGAGCCACCACCCCCCGGGCCACCGTGGGCAGCGCCGAGTCGATGTGCCCGGGGAACACACCACCGCCACGACGAGGGCACCGGCCCCGGTGGAGAGCGCTGCTCCTCGACCTCGACGGCGTACTCCTCGACACCCGCCCGGTGATGGAGCGCGCATGGCAGCAAGTCCTGAACGAGCACGGTCTCGACGTACCGTTCGAGGAGTATGAGCGCCACCGCGGCCGGCCGTTCGCCGACATCATGGAACGGCTCGGATTCACCGAGTCCGAGCGGTTTCACCGTACGTACGACGAGGCGTCGATCGCAGCGTCCCACCGCGCCCGCGAGTTCGACGGCGCCGTGGCGGTCCTGCACGCCTTCGTCGCCGCCGACTGGCGCCTCGGGGTCGTCACGTCCAAGCCGTTGGAGCGGGCGGCCCCGCTCCTGACCAACCTCGGCTGCCCGTTCTCCACGGTGCGCACGCCGAACGGTGGTGGGCGCGGCAAGCCCCCGCCGGACCCGAACCTCCTCGCCCTCACCGACCTGGGGGTCGATCCCAACGACGCCGTGTACGTGGGCGACATGACGGTCGACCAGGAAGCCGCCCGCCGCGCCGGAGTCCCGTACGTCCACGCCGGCTGGGGGTACGGCAGCCCGCGTACCCCCTCCCCTGTGGTCGCCGAGTCCCCGAAGGACCTGCTGAGGCACGCGGCGGGCGGGGCCGGGTGGCTGTACGTGCAGCACGTACCGGTCCGTCGCCTGGTGGCTCACGTCGTCCGTGATCGCTTCATCCGGCACCGGGACTTCCATCTCTTCGCCGAACCGGTCAGCACTCCCGCAGAGCTCCAGTCCGCGTGCTTCAGGATCGCCTCGCCGCTCGCACCGGTCCCGTAAGGGGCAGCTCGGGCGATACGGAGTCCTCGACGAGGGGGCCGGCAGCGGCCGCGTAGCGGAGCGGCCGTGAGGCGCCCGGCCCAGGTCCGTCAGAACGACGGACCTTTCCGGGCCTCGTCTTGCGCGTCCGCAGGAGCGGTTCGCCGAGGCGAACCGCCGGACGAACGAGTGACCGGCGTACGGGCCCGCCCCGACCACGTCGGCGCGGGCCCCTACGCCGGTCAGGAGAGCCCGCCGGGGCCGGCGGCGAGGACGCTGCCCCGGATCGTCATGTCGCCGCCGGGCGCCATGTCGGCCCACGACAGGAACACGCTGCCGGGAGAGCCGTTGCCGAACATGGCAGCAGCACTGAGGTGGAAGCGGTTTCCTTCGGTGCCGGAGCTGGCCGCGACCTGCGGTCCGATCTCCAGCTGGCTGTCCGAGCAGAGCTGGGCCATCACGGTGGGCACCGTCTGGACGGTGTCCGCGCTCTTCTCCACCCAGGCCAGCACGAACTGCCCGCCCGGGAGGGCCGTCAGCGCCGGCCAGGTGCGGTTGAAGTGCTTCGGTGAGCCGGCGGAGGCGCTGATGACGACGCCGTCCGCCGCCGGGTCGATGACGGCCGCCGAGACCGTGCTCTGCATGACTCCGAGGTCGCTGTTGACCGTCGGTTTGACGTGAGCGGCGACGAAGCGCCCGTTGTCGAGGCCCGTCAGCGCGCCACGTCCCGTGAAGCCCGCGATGTTGGGGTGCTTCTCGCCGGTCCGGGGGCTTCCGTCGAATGCGAAGACGCGGTAGATGAGCCCTCCGCCCCCCCCACCGGCTGGCCGTTCGTCCAGGCCACGACGTAGTCCCCGTCGCTCAGGAGCGTCACGGACGCGTGGGTGTGGAAGGCCGCGGTGGTGTTCACGGCGATCTCCGGGCCCGCCTTCTGCCCCTCGGGGGTGAAGCGCTGCGCGCGTACGCGCTTGTCGCTCGAGGCACCCGTCCAGACGACCAGGCAGCCGCCGTCGATCATCCGGGTGACCGCGGGCGGGAACTGCGGGTCGATGTCGTCGGTGCTGACCTGGACCGGTGGCCCGGCCGGTTGCGCGCCAGCGAATCGGCGCAGCACCACCGCGGGGGTGGGCGGGGGCTGGTTGAAGGGTTGCTCGATCCATGCGGCGAAGGTGGCCGACCCGACGGAGTCCAGGAAGGGCCACCGGCGGTCCGTGTTGCCGCCGGGCTGGGGCGCCACGCTGGCGACGAACTCCGTACCGACCTTCGAGCCGGCGGAGTCGATCCGCTGCCCCTTGATGCTGGCGTCGCCGTCGTCCGCCCAGAGTGCGGTGAACAGGCCGCTGGTGTTCAGCGCGTCCGCGCAGGGCTGCGACTGGCCTCCTGCGAGGGACGTGTTCACGACGAAGTCACCCATGGTCGTCCTCCCATGGTCGTGGTGGGCTTGAGGTGTTTGGTGGGCTGATGCACGCGGTCGGCCCGGTGGCCGGGATGCCGCCGGCGGCGCGAGGCCGGCGACGTCCGTCAACCGTCCGTAAGTTCGAAGACCGAGACGGTGTTGTCGTCGCTGTCGGCCGCGTACACGCGCTTGTGGAACGGCTCGTACACCAGGCCCGCCACCGCCCCGGATCCGACCGTGACGCCGGCGGTGACCCCATGGGTCGCGGCATCGATGACCCTCAGCGTGCCGTCCGCATGGCCGACGTAGGCGTTGCCCTGAGGATCCAGCGCCACGGCGACCGGGGGCGCGAGGACGTCGACGTCGAGGACGCCGCCGCTGGCCGTGTCGATCACGGACACCGTGTGGGAGGCGGAGTTCGCGACGTACACCCGGCCTCTCGTGTGGTCGATCGCGATGCCGGTCGGCCGCTGCCCCACGGGGATGGTCACGGGGAACTCGCCGGTCTCGGGGGCCAGGACCGAGACGGTGTCAAAGTCGGGCTGGGTGACGTACAAGCGGTGCTTGAAGGGATGCAGCGCGATCCCGAGGGGACGGGGTACGTCGATGAAACCCTGCAGGTGGGGAGGAGTGCTGCTGGTGTGGATCACCGCGATGCGGTCGGCGGCGCGCAGGGTCGCATAGGCGCGGCTCGCGAGGTGGTCGACGACCACCCTTGTCGTGTCGGCTGGTGGAACGGGCGGGACGGGGCCCGTGCCGATCGTGGTGGTGACGGTGTTCGCATGGTCGATGACCGAGACGGTGGCGCCGCCGCCGTTGGCGACGTACACGCCGAACTGCGGGTCGAACGCCACACTTTGCGGGGCGACTCCGACCTGGACGGTCTTCGTGACGGTGGCGGTCGCGGAATTGATCACCGATACGGTGTTGTCACCGCTGTTGGTGACCAATATCCGGTTGTTGCCATCGGTGGCGAGCGCGACCGGTTCCGCTCCCACCGGGATGACGCCCACGACGTGGGCATGCAGTGTGTCACTCATCGCATGACTCACTCGGTTGTGGTGGCCTGGGCGGTTCGGCCGTCCCGGCGCCGCGCGCACGCGAAAGCGCCGGCGGCATCGAAACCAAGGGTCGAGCTCCATTATCCCGCCCGCCGTCTCTCACGGCATCCCGGGTATCCGCGCGCCACCCCGCCGAGGACGCTCGGCACGACGGGATCACACTGACGGTGCTGAGCTTCGCCGGCCAGCTGCTGCGCAGCGACGTGCCGGCCGGCACACTGCCCGACTGGCTCGAGCTGATCGACGCGGCCGGCTGGGTTCTGGGCCCTGCGCTACAACGACTCGCTGCGGACATGTCAGTTGCTCAACCTCAACAGCGGCAAGTGCGCGGCTGCCCGCCCCGGCGCCCAGCCCGGCGAACAGGTCACCCAGCAGGACTGCCGCGAGGACCCCTGGTTGTCGTGCCTGTTGGAGGTCGATATCGACAACGCCCGTGATGCCGCCGGTCGCTGGCGCCACGCTGCGCGCTGGCACCGTGCGCGCCCCGACCTCTGCCCCGCCGACGCCCCCCCCCCCCCCCCGCTGGTGAGATGCCGAGGGCCGCTGCCCCGAACCGGAAGACCTCGTACCGCGGAACTTCAGGGCGCCGTCGCCAGCCATGGTCGCGGCGTACTTCGTGCTGTCGGGTTCGGTTCCTATGTTGCGGGTGTAGTACTGCATGCCGCCGACCTCCAGGACCACGCACCGGTTTCCGGGGAGCAGCATGAGGAAGCCCATGCGCAGGTTCTGCAGGCCTGCGGTCCCCGTTCGTGGAGGGACGGTGGCGAGTGCGCGCGGTCGGGGCCCGCCAAGGGCGACGGGAGACGCCGTCGTCACGTTGGGCCCAGGTGGTACCGAGGATCCCGTATCGCATCGGCCCGCTGTCACGGACGGGTCGGATCGCGCCGTCGCGCGGCCGTGGCGGGCCCGGGCCGTAGCCGGCGGCCATGTGAGGTGAGGCCGGGGCAGACGCGCGGTCGCGGTCGCTCGCTGACGCGGTCAAGGCGTGTTGGTCCCCAAGTGGTCCCCAAAAACGATCAAGGGGCCGTTTCAGATCGCTCTGAAACGGCCCCTTGATCTGCGACTCTTTCGAGTCGGGACGACAGGATTTGAACCTGCGACCCCTTGACCCCCAGTCAAGTGCGCTACCAAGCTGCGCCACGTCCCGGTGCTCGCCTCCGCGGGGTTTCTCCCGCGTCGCCGTGCAGGGAAAACATTACCTCACTCCGGAGGGTGGTGATGACCCACGGGCTGTCACACCTCCGAGGTCAGGAGGTCGACGCCGCAGGTGGCGGCCAGGGCGGCGGCTTCGGTGAGGGCGGTCGCGTCGCCGGTGGCGTGGGCGAGGTCGAGGCGGGCGCGGGCTTCCTCGTAGCGGGACGGTGACGCCGCGAGGTGCTCGACGGCCCGCTCCAGGAGGCGGCGGGACTCGGCGGGGTCGTCCGCGAAGAGGGCCAGGCAGCGGAGGGCCTCGCCGAGGGCCGTGTGCGTGCCGAGGCGTTCCGCGTGGCCGTGGGCCTCGCGGGCGATCCGGGCGCCGCGTTCCGGGTCGGTGGGCGCGAGGGCCCGGGCGAGGTCGAGCGGCCAGGGAGCCCACACGATGTGGTGGCGGCCGCGGACGGTCAGGGCCTCGGCCGCGCCTTCCAGGGTGGAGACCGCTTCCTCGGTACGGCCTTCGGCGAGCAGCAGCCGGCCGAGGACGCTGGGGCCGTCGGGCAGCACGATCGCGCCGGGCCAGGGCGGGCCGAAGGCGTACCGGTCGGCGACGGTCCGCGCCTCGGCCGTACGGCCCCGGGCGACGAGGGTGTCGACGAGGAGGCAGGCGGTGTCCCAGTGGACGGGGAGGCCGTCGCCGACGCGGTCGGCGAGCCGGAGTCCCTCCTCCAGGTGGTGCTGGGCGAGCGGCAGGTTGCCGCGGCGGCGGTGGACCAGGCCCAGGAGGGTGCGGGCGAAGGCGAGATGGGCGCCGCTCCAGCCGGAGATCTCGAAGGCGCGCACGGCCTCGGTGAAGAGGGCCTCGGCCCGGTCGGGACGGTCGGCGAAGGCGTACGCGATGCCCGTGAGGGACGGGATCTCGAAACCCCATTCCTGGTCGGTCCAGCTGAGGCCCCGGGCGGGTGCCCCGTCGACGAGGGCGAGGTCGCAGAGCCGTACGACCTCGGCGGCGGGTTCGCCGCGCATCATCGCGTCGAAGCCGCGGACGGTGATGAGGGCCCGCTCGGAGTTGTCGGCTCCGGTGAAGCCGGCGGTGAGCTCGGCGAGCCGGCGCGAGCGGTCCGGTCCGTCCGCCTCGGCCGCCTGGAACCCCTCGTACATGAAGTGCGCGGCCTGGAGCCGTCGTCGGCCGGTGCCGGGCGGTGTCCGGGCGTGTTCGACGGCGGCGGCCCGGGCGGCCTCCTGGAGCTGGTTGTTGTGGGCGAGGGCCTGAACGAGCCGGAAGGTCGCGTCGATGCGCAGGTCGTCGTCGAGGCCGGGCAGGTCGAGCGCCGAGCGCAGGTGGCCGACGGTGGCGGCGGGCGCCGTGAGCAGGGAGGAGCAGCCGAGTTCGTAGAGGACCCTGGCGTACGTGTCGGGGCCGGGCGGCTCGATGAGGGCCCGCTCCAGGCAGCGGCGGGCCGCGTCGGGGGCTCCGACGGCGAGGTGTTCGACGGCGGCGGCCCGCAGCCCGCTCACGACGTCCTGGTCGTCGTCGGGGTGGACTTCGAGGAGGTGGCGGGAGACGGCGGCCGGTCCGCGGCCCGCCTGGGTGAGCACCCAGACCGCGCGCCCGTGCATGGCGGTCCGCCGCGCCGTGGGCACGGAGCCGTACACGGCTGTCGCGATGAGCGGGTGCGTGAACTCCAGGGGTGGGACGGGCACGGGGGCGAGGCCGTTCCGGCCGGTCGTCGGAGCCGTCACGATCCGGGCGGCGCGGAGGAGTTCGGTGTGCTCGGCGACCTGCTTCGCGTTCATGCCGGTGAGGGACGCGAGGAGCTCGGGCGTGCCGTCCGTGCCGAGGACCGCCGTCGCCCAGGCCAACTGGGTCGGGCCGCTGCCGAGTTCTTCCAGGCGGGTGACGAGTCCGCCGCCGCGGCTCCCGGCGCCGAGGCCGCGGAGCTGGCCCGCGGAGCCCGCGACGGGTTCGAGCATCCGGTCGCGCGCCTTGGCGAGCAACTCGACCGTCTCGTAGGGATTGCCGGAGGTCACCGTCCACAGCTCGCGGCAGAACGGCTCGTCCGCGTGCCCGCCGAGCGCGTCGCGGGCGAGCTCGGCGGTGGCCCCGGAGGTCAGGGCGCTCAGGCCGAGCGTGACGACGGCGCGGTCCGCGAGCGCGGCGAGCGTCGCGGGCGCGCCGGGCCCCTGCGGCTCCCGTACGAACGGGCGGTGGGCGAGGACCACGAGGACGGGCAGCCGGTGGTCGCGCCGGGTCCGGGTGAAGGTGTCGAGCCAGGCCAGGGACTCGGCGTCGGACCAGTGGACGTCGTCCACGAGCAGCACCGGGGGCCGGTCCCGCAGCCGGTCCGCGAGGCGGCCGAGGAGCCGGGCGAGGCCGAGCAGCACGCCCTGGGGGTCGGCGGGCGCGTCCGAGGACGGCGGGGCGATCCCCAGGGCCGGGGCCAGGAGGTCGAAGTGGTCGCCGAAGAGCTGCCGCAGCTCGTCGGCGCCGAAGCCGTGCAGGACGGGCTGGAGCAGCTGGCGGGTGAGGTGGAAGGGCACGGAGGTGAGCGTCTCGCCGCCGCGGGCGGTCAGGACGGTGCAGCGGTCCCGGGCGGTGCGGTGTATCTCGGCGAGGAGCGCGGTCTTCCCTATGCCCGGCTCGCCCCGGTAGACGAGTATGCCGCCGCGCCCGGGGCCGCCTGTCGCGGCCCCGGCGACGAGTTCGTCGACGGCGTGGGCGGCCGCGGCGAGCTCCGGGCCGCGTTCGAGCAGACCGCCCCGATCCGCGTCGGAGGCGCCCGGCGCGAACGGCGTTGCGGGCGGCGACTGTTCGGGATCCGTCGGCACCGGTGACTCACTCCCCACACACACGAACTATTGGTCAGGACGCTACCGGTCCACCACCCGCGCGGACCGGAACAGCGCCGGACCGACGAGCCTAGCGCCCGTGATCGTCCAGGGGGCGACAATGGACGGGTGAACCGGACAACGGGTGACGGCGGCGGGGACCGCGAGGTGGGCGGCAGGGGCCACGAGGTGGGCGGCAGGGGCCACGTCGGCGGTAGGGACCGTCAGGTCGGCGGCCGGGACCGTGACGAGGCCGGGCGCGCCCGCAGCGCCCGCCCGCGCGACGGGCTCGGCCGTCCGCTGCCGTACGGGGCGGAGGGCGTGCCCCGGCTGCCCGAAGGGGTCGTCCGCGGGCCCGAGGAGACCCTGCGCGAGGCGCAGCGGCTGCTTGACGCGGGGATGCCCTTCCACGCGCACGAGGTGTTCGAGGACGCCTGGAAGTCCGGCCCGGAGTCGGAGCGGGACCTGTGGCAGGGACTCGCCCAGCTCGCCGTCGGCCTGACGCACGCGGCACGCGGCAACACGGCGGGCGGCGGGCGGCTGCTGAGGCGGGGCGCCGACCGCCTGGAGGGGGCGGTTTCCGGGCCGGACGGCCCGTACGGGATCGATGTCGGCGGACTCGTGGCGTGGGCGCGGGAGTTGGCCGAGGGGATCGAGGGGATCGAGGGGAGCAAGGGCGCGGAGGAGGTCGATGGCGGGGGTCGCGTGGTGGACGCCGCGGCCGAGGCGCCCCGGCTGTGCCCGCGCCTCGCCTAGTGCGCGTTCAGTTCGCGTTCAGTTCGCGTTGCAGGACGGACGTGTGGCTGACCGACGGGTCCTTCGCGGCCGTCAGGAGGGTGACTGGCCGGTCGGCGGCGAGGGCCCGGAGACGGTCGAGCGCGGCGGCGGCCTCAGGGGCGTCGAGCTCGGCCTCGTAACGGCGGCAGAACTCCTCGTACTCGCCCTCGGGGCCGTGGTACCAGCGGCGGAGTTCGGTGGACGGGGTGAGCGCCTTGGGCCACTCGTCCACGTGGGCGTCCGTCTTCTTGAGGCCGCGCGGCCAGAGCCGGTCGACGAGGACGCGTACGCCGTCGTCGGGTGACGGGTCCTCGTAGACGCGGCGGACGCGGACGGCGGGGGTGCTTGCGGCGGCCATGGCTCCAGGGTGCAGGACGGACCGAGACCCCGCCGCCCCCGACGCGCCAGGCCCAGCCGCCGTCGACGCACCCAGGCCCGCCTTCCCCGACGCGCCCGGGGCTCTCAGTCCTCGACGCGCAGTGCCGGGAGGAGGACGGCGTCGACGAAGGTGCGCATGGTGGAGGCGTCCGCGAAGCGCTCCTCGAAGAGCCGCTCGATGCGGAGCATGCCCATGAAGCAGGGCGCGACGAATCCGATCGCCGGGTTGTCGGCGTCGATCTCGCCGCGCTCGACCGCCCTGGCCAGGACGCCGTCGATCGCCGCGACCTCGGGGGCGATGACGGTCTCGCGGAGGGCGGCGCGCAGGTCGGGGTGCTGGATGAAGGCCTGGGCGACGGCCTCCATGAGCTCGGCGTCCCTCTCGCGGTGGGAGGCGGCGATACGGGCGGCCTCGCGCAGGTCGCCGGCGAGGCTGCCGGTGTCGATGCCGGCGAAGACGACGCAGCGGCGCTGGGCGAGGGCGGCGGTCACGAGTTGGGGTTTGGTGCCCCACTGCCGGTAGAGGGTGGCCTTGCCGCACTTGGTGCGGGCGGCGACGCCCTCCATGGTCACCGAGTCGTATCCGCCCTCGCGGAGAAGGCAGAGCACGGCGTCGTAGAGCTCCGTCTCGCGCTCCGGCGTGATCTTGCTGCGACGGGCTGCGGCGGTCGCGGCTTGTGTGGACATCGATCCCTCCCGGACACCTCTGTCTCTGCACATACGAGAGTAGGGGGTGCACAATCGAGACGCAAACGTATCGAGACGCTTGCGTCTCGCTGAATTCGGATCTAGGCTCACTCCGTTTGTTGCCGATTTGACGGATTAGAGGGCCGCGCGATGGCTGTCGGGATACGCGGGATACGAGTGCCACGTCCTGCAGGACCGGGGACGCCTCCTACCCCCGGCCCCGCCGGGCACCACGGGGCCGGGGACGTCGCGGGAGCCGCTTCCGATCCCGAACCGGAGTCGGAGCCGGAGCCGAAGCGGGAGCCGGAGTCGAAGCCCGAGCCGGAGTCGAAGCCGGAGCCGGAGTCGAAGCCCGAGCGGAAGCCGGAGGCAAAACCGAAGCCCGAGCCGAAGCCGGAGCCGGAGTCGGAGCTTCGGCAGGGGCCGGGGCCCGTTCCCGCGCCCGCGGCCGACCGGCCGCCCCTCCTGCGCGAGCTCACGCTCGTCACCGCGCTCTTCCTCGTCTACAAGTTCGGCCGGCTCTTCGCCAACGGCCACGAGACCCGCGCCTTCCGGAACGCCGACCGCGTCTGGGACGCGGAGCGGGCGCTCCACCTGCCGGGCGAGGGAACGATCCAGCATCTGCTCCTGCACGGCGAACCGCTGATCCGGGCGGCGAACACGTACTACGCGGCCGTGCACTTCCCGGCCACCCTCGCGTTCCTCGCCTGGCTGTACTGGCGCCGCCCCACGCACTACCTGTGGTCGCGCCGGGTGCTCGCCCTCCTCACCGGCGCCGCGCTCGCGCTGCACCTCCTGATGCCGCTCGCCCCGCCCCGGATGCTCACCGCCTCCGGACTCGTCGACACGGCCCGCGTCTACGGCCCCTCCGTCTACGGGGCGACCCCGGAGACCGACTCGATGGCGAACCAGTTCGCGGCCATGCCGTCGCTGCACTTCGGCTGGGCCCTGATGGTCGCGATCGGCCTGATCGCCGCCACCCGGTCCCGCTGGCGGGTGCTCTGGCTGCTGCACCCGCTGCTGACCCTGCTCGTCATCGTCGGCACCGCCAACCACTACTGGTTCGACGCGCTCGCCGCCGCCGTCCTCCTCGGCCTCGCGCTGCTCGTCGTCCGCGCCCCCGGCCACCGGACGGCACCCCCACCCGTACCCCGCCCGCTCGGTGCGGCGCCCCTCCCGGTCGGAGCCCTGCGATGAACCCCGCCGCCGGCACCGCGCTCGCGGTGCTCCTCTCCCTCGTCTCCGCCGCCGGGTACGCGCTCGCCGCCGTCGCCCAGTCCCGGCTCGCCGCCGCCTCCCCCGCCGCCCCCGACGGGCGCGGCGCGCTGCGCGCCCTGCTCGCGCGCGGGCAGTGGTGGTGGGCGGTGGGCCTCAACGCCGCCGGAGCCCTCGCCCACGTGGCCGCCCTCCACTACGGGCCGCTGACGCTCGTCCAGCCGCTCGGCGCGCTGACGCTCGTCGCGGCGCTGCCGCTGGGCGCGTACTGCGCGCGGCGCCGGGTGACCCGTACCGAATGGCGCGGGGCCCTGTGGACCCTGGGCGGACTCGTCGGGCTCGTCGCCGTGACCGGGCCCACGGCCCCCGGTGAGGCGCTCAGCCTGCGCGAGTCCCTGATCGTCGCCGCGTCCACGGCGTTCCTGATCGCCGTACTGGCCTCCGGCCGGCTGCACGGGCGCGAGCGGAACGGGACCGCCGGGCGCGGGCTCGGGCACGCCACGGCCTCCGGGATCGCCTCGGGCGTCGCCTCGGCGCTCACCCAGACGCTGACGGCCGCGCTCTCTCTCGACCTGCCGGGCGCCGCGCCGACCTGGTGGCAGACCGCGCTGCTCGCGGTGCTGATATCCGGCTTCGCGAGCGGTGGACTGCTGCTGTCCCAGGCCGCCTACCGGGGCGGGCTCGCGGCGCCGCTGGCCGTCGTCAACCTCTCCAACCCGGCCGCCGCCGCGGTCATCGGCGTCGCCCTGCTGGGCGAGACCTTCCGCGCGGGCGCGTGGGGCTGGCTGGTCGCGGCCGGCGCCTCAATGGTCGCGGCGCGGGGCGTGGTGCTGCTGACGAAGGGCGGGGCGGCGGCGGAGCCGGTACCGGCGACGGTGACCACGAGCGCCGTTCCGGGCGCGGCGACGGTGACCGCGAGCGGCGTTGCGGGCGCGGCGACGGCCGGGGAGCTGTTGACCGCCGTTCCGGGCGCGGCAACGGTGACTGCGACCGCCTCTTCGGGTGGGGTGCGGGCCGGAGAGCCGTTGACCGTCGCTCCGGTCGCGGTGCGGGCCGGAGAGCCGTTGACCGCCGTCCCGAGCGCGACGCCCGCCGGGGAGCCGTTCCTCTCCGCCGTACCGGCGCCGCCCGCCGCTCCGGAGACGCGGTCGGCACCCCGCGCGACCGGGTTCGGCTCGCCGGAGGGCGAGCCGGTGCCGGCGCCGGTCGCGGGGTGAGGGCAGCGGGCGCATCGATCACGAGCAGCTCTCTTTATTCGTCACCTTGACGAAAACTGTTCGGGCCCCCTATCGTCAACGCGACGACAAGGGGGCATTTCCATGGCTGACATCACCCGGCGGCTCGGCTGGCGCCATCTGCGTTCCGCGCCCACCGCCCACATCCGCCACCAGCGCAGCGGACGGCTCGTCCACGACGGCGCGGGGCTGAGCTTCTGGTTCCGGCCGCTCACCGCCGCCCTCTCCGAGGTGCCGGTCAACGACCGCGAGCTCGCGATGGCCTTCCACGCCCGCACGGCGGACTTCCAGGACGTCAGCGTGCAGTCGACCGTCACGTACCGGATCGGCGACCCCGGCGCGGCGGCAACCCGCCTCGACTTCTCCATCGACCCCGACACGGGCGCATGGCGCGGCACCCCGCTCGAACAGCTCGCCACCCTCCTCACCGAGACCGCGCAGCAGCACGCCCTCCACGTCCTCGCCCGCACCACGCTCGCCGCCGCCCTCGTCGACGGCGTGACGGCCGTACGCGACCGCATCGCGGCCGGACTCGCCGCCGAGCCGCGCCTTCCGGACACCGGCATCGAGGTCGTCGCCGTGCGCGTGGTCGCGATCCGCCCCGAGCCCGAGGTCGAGCGGGCCCTGCGCACGCCCGCGCGTGAGCAGATCCAGCAGGAGGCCGACCGGGCCACGTACGAGCGGCGCGCGGTCGCCGTCGAACGGGAACGGGCCATCGCCGAGAACGAGCTCGCCAGCAAGATCGAGCTCGCCCGGCAGGAGGAGCGGCTCGTCGAGCAGCGCGGCACCAACGCGCGGCGCGAGGCCGAGGAGAACGCGGCCGCCGACGCGGTACGGGCCGAGGCCGAGGCCGTACGGAAGGTACGGCTGGCCCAGGCCGAGGCGGAGGCCGCGCGGGAGGTCGGCGAGGCGCGCGCCGGAGCGCAGTCCGCGTGGCTGCGCGCCCATACGGAGGCGGACCCCGCGACCCTCCACGCCCTGGCCGTGACCCGGGCGGCGGAGAACCTGCCGCGCATCGAGCACCTGACGCTCTCCCCGGACGTCCTGACCGGTCTGCTCGCCAGGCTCGGCGGCGGCGAGGGCGGGGCGCGGCCGTGAGCCTCGCGCCACGCGCGGTGCTCGTGCACCGGACCACGGAGTACGAGGAGCTGCTCGCCCGGCACGGCACGCACGGGCAGGCCGCGTTCTTCCTCGCCGCGCGCGGGCGCTCCGTCGACGCGGTGCGCGAACGGCACGAGCGCACCCGGGCGGCGCTCGCCGAGGTGGCGGGCGCGGTGCCGCTGACGTGGCGCCAGACCCGGGTGGAGCGCGCCGACCTGGACCGGTTCCTGTTCGGGCCCGAGGACGTCGTCGTGGTGGTCGGACAGGACGGTCTGGTCGCCAACGCGGCGAAATACCTCACGGGGCAGCCCGTCATCGGCATCGACGCCGACCCGGGGCGAAATCCGGGCGTCCTCGTCCGGCACCGGCCGGACCGGGCGCGGCGGCTGCTGCCGTACGCGGCGGGGGCCGGTGCGGCCGTCGACGAGCTGACGATGGTCGAGGCCGTCACGGACGACGCGCAGCGGCTCCCAGCGCTGAACGAGATCTACGTCGGTCCGCCGGGGCACCAGACCGCCCGCTACACGCTCGGGCTCGACGGTTCGGACCTCCCGCCCGAGCCGCAGGCCTCCTCGGGCGTCCTGGTCGGCACGGGGACGGGCGCGACGGGTTGGCTCCGGTCCCTGTGGGAGCAGCGCTCCAGCACGCTCGCCCTGCCCGCGCCGGCGGACGCGCGGCTCGCCTGGTTCGTCCGCGAGGCCTGGCCGTCGCCGACGACCGGCACGACGCTCGTCGAGGGCCTCCTGTCCACGGGCCGGGGCCTGCGCCTCACCGTCGAGTCGGACCGCCTGGTCGCCTTCGGCGACGGGGTCGAGTCGGACGCCCTCGAACTGACGTGGGGCCAGACGGTCCACCTGACGGTGGCGGCGTCCAGGTTGCGGTTGGTGCACTGAGCGGCCCCGCCCCTCGTGGCCCTCGCCGAAAGGGCCGCCCGGCCCCAGGGCGCCGCGCGGCCGGAATCCGTCGGTGGGGGCGTGGCGCGGCGTTATGCTCGGCGCAGTTTGCCCGGGTTGCCGGACTCTCGGGCGCCCGGCCGTCGAAGGACACCCCATGACCTCCGTCTCCTCCGGTTCGCTCTCCGTCTCGTCCGCCACCCCGCGGGAGTGGGCGCTCGTGCGGGCCTGGGCCGCCGAGGAGGGGTGGAATCCCGGGCTCTCCGACGTCCCGGCCTTCTTCGCGCAGGACCCCGCCGGATTCTTCCTCGGCCGCGTCGACGGGGAGCCGGTCACCGCCATCTCGGTCGTCAACTACGACGACTCCTACGCCTTCCTCGGCTTCTACCTCGTGCGTCCCGAACTCCGCGGCCTCGGCCACGGACTGGCCACCTGGCGGGCGGCCCTCGCCCACGCCGGCGGCCGGGCCGTCGGGCTCGACGGGGTGCCGGCGCAGCAGGACAACTACCGGCGCTCCGGCTTCACCACGGCCTACCGCACCGCGCGGTACGTGGGCGAGGTCCCGGCCCCCGACCGCCCGGTGGCGGGCGTGGTGGCCGCCGACCGGGTCGATCCGGCCGCGCTCGCCGCGTACGACAGCGTCTGCCACCACGCCGACCGGCCGCGGTTCCTGGGCACCTGGCTGTCCACTCCCGGCCATCGGGCGCTGACCCGTGTGGTCGACGGCCGCTTGACCGGATACGGGCTGGTTCGTCCCTGTGAGGACGAGGCGCGGGTGGGGCCGCTGTTCGCGGACACCCCGGCGGACGCGGCCGCCCTGCTCGACGGGCTCGCGGCCGAGGCGCGCGAGTTCGGCGCGGCCCGGATCGCGGTCGACATGCCGGAGGCGAACCCGGCGGCGGCCCGGCTGGCCCAGGAGCGGGGCCTGGAGCCGACGTTCGAGACGGCCCGGATGTACACGGGCCCGGTCCGCCCCGTGGCCCGGGACCGCGTCTACGGCGTCACGACCCTCGAACTCGGCTGACGCCGCCGCCACGCGCCCGCGCCCACCCCCTCATCACCCTCGAACCCGACTGACCCCACCGGCACGCGCCCGCGTCCACCCCCGCATCACCCTCAAACCCGCCCGACCCCGCCGCCACGCGCCCGCGTCCACCGCGTCCACCACCCTCGAACCGGCCGACCCCGCAGGCACGCGCCCGCGCCCACCACGTCACCGCCCTCGAACTCCGCTACCCCCGCCGCCGTTCGGACCAGGAGAGGTCGCCCCCTCCCCGCACCCCCACCACCCCCCGAGAGGTGACAAGGGTTTTCCCCGTATCGGGTTCACCCCCCCGTTCCCTACTGTCCTCCACACCGGCAGATATCATCCCCCGACCGCACCATGACAGGTGCATGCGGAGGGTGCCATCCGCCGCTGACGGCCTTGACCCGGGCCGTCGCGTCGGTGGCGGCGCACGGGCCCCCCAAGCCCAGGGAACGGCGGACGCGACCCCACTTCGCTCCGTGCGTCCCGCGCCGCCGCCACTGCTCCGCAGTCACGTCGTACTCGAAAGGGCCACACCTTGAACGGTTCCAGGCGGAGAGTCATATCCGTGGTCGCGAGCGCCGCGATCCTCGGTGCCGCTGCCATGACTTCCGGGGCGTTCGCCGCAACCCCGGTCGCTGCCACCCCGAAGCCGGTCCCGGCTTCGCAGACGATGCGGGCCCTTCCCAAGGCCCCCGTCGAGAAGCTGATCGTCACCTACAAGAACCGGACCGCCGAGGCCGGTTCCAACACCGCCGCCAAGAGCGACACGGCCGAGAAGGCCGCGCAGACGGGCGAGAAGCTCTCCTTCGAGCGCCGCCTCGCCGGCGGTGGCGCCCTGGTGAACCTGGGCGGCAAGGCGAGCAAGCAGGACGTGACCGAGGTCATGGACGCGTTCCGCGCCGACCCTGCCGTCGCCTCGGTCGAGCCCGACATCCGCGCCTACGCGATGGCGGTCGCCCCGGACGACACCGACTACGCCAAGCAGTGGGACCTCTTCGAGCCCACCGGCGGCATGAACGTTCCTGCCGCCTGGGACAAGGCGACCGGCTCCGGCGTCACCGTCGCCGTCATCGACACCGGCTACGCCGCCCACTCGGACCTGGCGTCCAACGTCGTCCCCGGCTACGACTTCATCTCCACCGCCTCCGACGCCCGCGACGGCAACGGCCGCGACGCGGACTCGAAGGACGAGGGCGACTGGAACGCCACCGACGGCGAGTGCGGCACCGGCTCCACGGCCTCCAACTCCTCCTGGCACGGCACCCACGTGGCCGGCACCATCGCCGCCGTCACGAACAACACCAAGGGCATCGCGGGCATCGCGTACAACGCGAAGATCCAGCCCGTGCGCGTGCTCGGCAAGTGCGGCGGCTCGTCCTCCGACATCGCCGACGCCATCACCTGGGCCTCCGGCGGCACCGTGCCGGGCGTCCCGAACAACCCGACCCCGGCCAAGGTCATCAACATGAGCCTGGGCGGCGCGAGCGCCACCTGCCCGAGCGTCTACCAGACCGCGATCAACGGCGCCGTCTCGCGCGGCACCACCGTCGTCGTCGCCGCGGGCAACAGCAACGCCAACGCCTCCGGCTTCACCCCGGCGAACTGCACCGGCGTCATCACCGTGGCGTCGACCAACCGCGCCGGCGCCCGGTCGTACTACTCCAACTACGGCACGATCGTGGACGTGGCCGCCCCCGGTGGCGAGACCCGCAACGCCACCGACACGCCCGGCACCGTCACCACCCCCGAGAACGCGATCTACTCGACGCTGAACTCGGGCCTGACGACCCAGTCGACCGAGACGTACAAGCCCTACCAGGGCACCTCGATGGCCGCGCCGCACATCGCCGGCCTCGCCGCCCTCCTGAAGTCGGCCAAGAGCACGCTCACCCCGGCCGACATCGAGTCGACGATCAAGGCCAACGCCCGCCCGCTCCCCGGCACCTGCACCGGCGGCTGCGGCACCGGCATCGCCGACGCGGCGAAGTCCGTGAACGCGGTCCTCACCACCACCCCGCCGACCGGCACCGTCTTCACCAACGCGACGGACGTGGCGATCCCCGACAACACCACCGTGTCGTCCTCGATCGCCGTCACCGGCCTCGCCGGCAACGCGCCCGCCACCCTCAAGGTCGCCGTGGACATCAAGCACACCTGGCGCGGAGACCTGGTCGTCGACCTGGTCGCCCCCGATGGCACGGTGCGCAACCTGAAGGCCTCGTCCTCCTCGGACAGCGCCGACAACGTCCTGGCCACCTACACGGTCGACGCGTCGACCGAGGTCGCCAACGGCACCTGGAAGCTCCAGGTCCACGATGTGGCCTCGGGTGACACCGGCTACATCGACTCGTGGAGCCTCACCTTCTGACGCACCGCCCGCACCACCACTGAACCACCCCCCACAACAGCATCATTGCTGGTCAGCGACGCGCCCGTGGTCTACACCACTGGCGCGTTCTGGCGTTGTGGGAGCACCGTGGGAGCGCGCACGCCCCGGGCCCTCTGTCCGTATGCCGGACACAGGGCCTGGACTGTGCCCGTGGGCTCCGTATCCTCTGCGCACGGGGTTCATGGGCCGGGCCCCGAGGGGCCGGAGGTGGTGGACAGTGACGACAGCTCCACAGAGCCCTGCCCCGGTGGGCCGGGACGAGCTCCTCACCCGGCTGGAACGCGCCCTCCACACCCGTGGCCGCGCGCTGCTCACCGGGCCGGCCGGCGTCGGCAAGACCGAGGTCGCGCTCGCCGGGGCGGCCCGCGCCGAGGCGCGCGGCGAGACCGTGCTGTGGCTCGCGACCCTGCCGTCCGACCGTGAGATACCCGGGGCGGCCGCCGCCGCGCTCGTGGCCTCGGTGGCGGCGACGGTCACCTGGCCGGGGCTCGGCACCAGCCGCCCCGAACCGCCCGCCCAGGCCGCCGACAGTCATGCGGCCGGAGCCGACCCGACCACCGAGCCGTACGGGGCCGGAACCCCCGGCGCGCTCACCTCGGGGATCCTCACGGCGGGCGTGCTCGACTCCGGGATCTTCTCCTCCGGCGTCTTCGACCAGCTGCCGGGCCCCCAGCGCACGGCCGTCGCCATGCTCTGCCGCGAGGCGCCGATCGACGCCGGCGGCTGGGACCCGATCGCGCTGCGCCTCGGCATCGCCCGGATCCTGCGCGCCCTGACCTGCCGCGGCCCGGTCACGCTCGTCGTCGACGGGGTGCAGCACATCGACGCGGACAGCGCGGACCTGCTCCGCTTCGCCCTCCACCTGGCCCCGCCCTCGCTGCGGGTGGTGGCGGTGGAGACCCCGGAGCCGTACGCGGAGGCCCACGAGCCGTACCGCGAGGGCCACCGTGCCGAGGACCCGCACGCCGCGCACCTGTGGGTGCCGTCCGAGGCGGACGTGCTGCGCGTGCCGCCGCTGCACGCCGACGAGATCGCCGAACTCCTCATCCACCACCGGCTGCCCTCGCGGATGGCCGGTCGCATCCACCGGGCCAGCGGCGGCAATCCGCGGCTCGCGCTCGCGGTGGGCCGCTCGCTCGCCGACGCGCGGACCCCCGTGCACCACGCCGAGGCGCTGACGCTCTCCGGCCGGGCACGCGATCTCGCCCGCCAGCTCCTGGGCGCCGCGCCGCCCGCCGTACGCGAGACGCTGCTGCTCGCCGCGCTCGCGCTGCGCCCCTCGGCCACCCTCGTACGCCGTGCGGGGCGGCCCACCGCGGAGGCGGACCTGGCCGCCGCCGAGCGGGCCGACCTGGTGTCGCTGTCCGAGGACGGCTCGGTGACCTTCACGGCCGGGCTGCTGCCCTCGACCCTGGTGCACGACGCCGGCTGGGCCGAGCGGAGCGCCGGGCACGCGGCGCTCGCGGAGGTCGTGGACGACCCCGTCGAGGCCGTACGGCACCGGGCGCTCGCCACCGAGCGGCCGGACGAGGAGCTGGCCGCCGAGGTCGCGGCCGCCGCGGACCTGGCACGGCGGCGCGGGAACAGCGCGCTCGCCGCCGAACTCGCCCTGCTCGCCGCCGAGTCGACGCCCGGGCGGCACGGGACGCGGCGGATCACGCGGCTCGTCGACGCCGCCGAGGAGGCCGCCCGCGCCGCCCGCGCCGACCTCGCGATGCGGGCCGCCACCGATCTGCTCGCCCGCGACGCGGTGCCGTCCGACCGGGTCAGGGCGCGGCTGGCCGTGCTCGACACGGCCGGCCAGGGGCTCACCGGGCTCGACGAGATGTACGTCCACGCCATGGAGGACTCCGAGGGGGACACCGCCCTGCGGGCCGCCGTACAGCTGCGACTCGCCGTCAAGTACGTGCTCGCGGACGGCGATCCGGAGCGCTCGCGGGCGGCGGCGGTCGAATCGGCCGCGCTGGCCTCTTCGATGGGCGATCCCCGGCTCGCGGCGCAGGCGCTGACCGTGCGGGCGAGGATGGAGCGGGCCCTCGGCTCGCCGGACGCCGAGGTCGTGCTCGCGCAGGCCCGCGGGCTCGAACGGGCCGAGCGTCCGCTCGGGATCCGCAACGCCGCCCAGATCCTGACGATCCGTCACGCCCTGTTCGACGACCGGCTCACGGACGCCCGTGACGAGCTGAACGCGCTCCTTCCCCTGGTCCAGCGGCGCGGCTCGGTGGAGGACACCATCGAGCTGTTCTCCACGCTGGCCGCGATCGAGTCCCGCAGGGGCGCCTGCGCGGCCGCGCTGTCGCACGCGGGGCAGTCGCTCGCGCTCACCCTGGAGGCGGGCCTCTCCCCCGGCCCCGCCTGGTACACGCTCGCGCTCGCCGAGACGGCCGGCGGCAGCTTCGCGCGGGCCGCGAGCTACGCCCGCCGCAGTGTGCAGGCCTCGGAGGAGGAGGGCGACCGCGTCTTCCTCTCCCGCAGCCGGTACGCGCTCGGGCGGGTCCAGCTGATCACCGGCGACGTCGCCACCGCCCTGGAGACCCTGCGGCGCGTCCAGGCCGACGAGCGCGCCCAGTCGACGGTGGACCCCTCGATGCTGCGCTGGCACGAGGAGCTGGCCGAGGCGCTGCTCGCCCAGGACGCGGGCGACGAGGCCCTGGCGCTCCTCGCGGAGGTACGGCCGGTGGCGGAGCGCCTGGGCCGGTCCACGGTCCTGCTCGGCTGCGACCGGGCGTACGCCCTGTGCCTGGCGGCGGAGGGGCGCACCGACGAGGCGGCCGAGCTGCTCACCCGTACGGCCGAGAGCTTCGGCCGGGCCGGGCTGCCCCTTGAGCGGGGGCGGGCGCTGATCGCCCTGGCCCGGGTCGAGCGCCGACGCCGGCGCCGCTCGGCGGCGCAGAACGCCCTGCACGAGGCGGCGTCGGTGTTCGAGCGGGCCGGGGCGGCTCCGTGGCTGGCCCTGGCGAGCGAGACGCCGGCGGGCGAGGGTGCGGGCCCCGGTGCCGGGGTCGAGGAGTCGGTACCCGCGCTTTCCTCCCTGACGGAGGCGGAACTGCGCCTGGCCCGTCTGGTGGGCCAGGGCGCGAGCAACCAGGAGGCGGCGGCGAAGCTGTACCTGAGCGTGAAGACGGTGGAGGCGCGCCTGACCCGCATCTACCAGAAGCTCGACGTCCGCTCCCGCGCCCAACTGGCGACGGCCCTGCGCCCCTGACGTCCCCGGGCGATGCCTTTACGCCGCCCCCGGCACCGGCCGGCCCCGCAGCCCGCACGACCGGCCCGGTGGGGCGAGCACCAGCAGCCCCGCACCCACCCGAGGCCCGGCCCACGGCAGGCCCGCGCCCGGGGCGCCGCCTTGATCAGGCGCTCGGCGAGCCGAACCACGCGCGCAGGACGCCGTCCAGGTCCTCCTGGTCCTCGCCCACCCAGACGACGTGGCCGTCCGGCCGCAGCAGCACGGCGGGCGGGTCCAGTTCCTCGCTCACGTCGACGACGTGGTCGACGCGGTCCGCCCAGCCCTCCGCCGAGAGCCGGCCCGTCTGGTCGAGCAGCAGGCCGCGGCCGCCGTGCGTCAGCTCGTACAGCCGTCCCCGCTTCAGCGTCAGGTCCCGCAGGCGCCGGCCGAGGAGTGCGTGGCCCCCGCCGAGGTCGTAGCGGACGTCGACGGCGGTGATCAGGCCGGTCACGTACCGGTTGACCTCCTCGAAGTCCATCAGCTCCGAGAGGAGCTTGCGCAGCGCCGTCGCCCCGGGGTCGCTGCCGAGCAGCGTCATCTGCGCGCGGGTGTTCTCCACCACGCGGGCCCCGACCGGGTACCGTTCGGCCTCGTACGTGTCGAGCAGTCCCTCCGGCGCCCAGCCGGCGACCGCGGCGGCCAGCTTCCAGCCGAGGTTGAACGCGTCCTGGATGCCGAGGTTGAGGCCCTGGCCGCCGGTCGGCGGGTGGACGTGGGCCGCGTCGCCGGCCAGGAACACCCGGCCGACCCGGTAGTGCTCGGCCTGCCGGGTGGCGTCGCCGAAGCGGGACAGCCAGCGCGGCGAGTGGACGCCGAAGTCGGTGCCGGCGAAGGCCCGCAGCCGGGTCTTGAACTCGTCGAGGGTCGGCGCGACCGTACGGTCCTCGGCCACCCCGTCGGCGGGCACGATGACGCGGTACGTGCCGTCCCCGAGGGCCTTGAGGCCGAAGCGCAGCTGGGTCTTCTGGACCTCCGCGACGGCGGCGGCGATCGTCTCCTCGTCCGCGGTCGCCTCCATGTCGCCGAGGAGCGTCTCGACGGTGGCGGGCTCGCCGGGGAAGGCGACGCCGAGCAGCTTGCGGACCGTGCTGCGGCCGCCGTCGCACGCGGCGAGGTAGCGCGAGCGCAGCTCGGTGCCGTCCGCGAGGGTGACGGTCACGCCGTCCTCGTCCTGGGCGACGCCGACCGCTTCGGCGCCGCGCCGGATCTCCGTGCCGAGTTCGAGGGCGCGCTCGTTCAGCAGCCGCTCGGTGACCGGCTGCGGGGTGGCGAGGCCGTACGGGTGGGCCGTGTCGAGCCGCTCGGGCCACGGCTTCATCACACCGCCGAAGAGGCCGCCGACCGAGAACTGCTCGCTGACCGCGGTGAACCGCTCCAGGAGGCCCCGCTGGTCCATCATCTCGACGCTGCGCGCGTGCAGGCCCTGCCCCCGGGACTCCTTCGTCGGCTCGGCGAGCTTCTCCAGGACGACCACGCGCACGTCGTGCAGCCGCAGTTCGCTCGCGAGCATCAGGCCGGTCGGTCCGCCGCCGACCACGATCACGTCATACATGGAGTACGCCCCGTTCCACAGTTCCTTGCTTGGAGCGGAGATTCTGCGACAGGAAGGGGGCCTTGCCGCAAGGCCCCCTGTGCGCTATACGTTGAGAGTGGCAAGGAGAGGTCGTCCCTCCTTGCCTTCGTCGTTCCCGGCCCACGGATCGCTAGACGGTGAACGGCTGCTGGTCCAGGAAGTGCGGGGACGGGGTGCCGGTCAGGTAGAGGTTCGGGCTCTGGCTCGGGGGCAGCCGGAGCTGGATGTGCCGGTGGAAGGTGCGGTAGTCGCCCCGGAACGAGCCCCCGTCCCACACCTGGAGCAGGGCCTCGGTGAAGGCGCCGTTGACGTCGCCGTCGGAGGCGACCTGGTTGTCCTGGCAGGCCGAGACGAGCAGCGCGTCGTGTTTCCTCCCGTCGGCGGGGGCGTCCTTGGCCAGGGTCCGCTGGAGCTCTTCGAGAGAGGACCGGTCGCGCTCGTAGAGCTGCCGCTGCCGCGGCTCCGGCATGTAGCGGCCCGTGCTCTCGTCCGGACCTCCGCCGGGGAGTTCGATGCTGCTGCCGCTGTGGCAGCAGTCGAGGAGGGCGACGATCCGTACGCCGTCGGCGAAGGCGCGGAAGGCCTGCGCCAGCTCGTCGTCGAGGAACTGGCGGTCGTAGAGGACGAGGGTCTCGTCGAGCGCGTCGGGCTCGTCGTCGGAGCCCGTGAGGTCGGGGACCTGGCCGCCGTGGCCCGAGTAGGTGAGGAGCAGGACGTCGCCCGGGACCAGCCGGGCGGCGGCCTCGTGGAACACGGAGGTGACGTTGGCGGTCGTGCCGTCCGCGGTGATCAGGGTGGTGGCTTCGAAGCCCGCGGTCCTGGCCAGCCGCGCCATGTCGTGGGCGTCGTTCTCGCAGGCGTTCAGGGTGCCGTCCCAGCCTTCGTACCGGGCGGGGTCGACCCGGTTCAGTCCGACGTGCAGGGAGAGTCCGGTGGCCATGGGGTGCCTCCTGGTGCGGAAGGGAGGGATGCGGGTGCGGGGGGACGCCCGGGGCTCGGGATGACGGGCCGGCCGGTGACGCCGGTCTCCCCGGGACGCCGGGGCGGCTGATCGAGTGGCCTGTGGTCCCCCGCCGAGCGCGCCACTCTCCACGCGGTACTTACATCGTATGAACCCTTCCGATCCCCCGCCCCCTCCCGCCTCGCCCGGTGCCCGCCGTGCCGCCCTCGGCAGCCGGACCGGCTACGACGAGGCCTTCCTCGGCCCCGTCGTCCCCTTGGCTCTCCCGGTCCGGAGCACGATCGAGACGGTGATCCTGCCGTACACCCACTTCACCGTCGTCTTCCGGCCCGACCGGCGGCTCGCGGCGTCGACGGCGGTCTGCATCGAGGGGGGTCAGCTCCTGGAGGACGTGCCCCGGGAGGACCGCTGGGAGTTCGATCCCCGGCTGCCGGAGGAACAGCAGGCCGGCGAGGACATCTACCGGAACAACAGCCTCGACCGGGGTCATCTGGTCCGCCGGCTCGATCCGGTCTGGGGTGCCCCGGCCGTGGCCTCCGTGGCCAATACGGACACCTTCCACTTCACCAACGCCGCGCCCCAGGCCGATGTCTTCAACCAGGGGAAGGAGCTCTGGCAGGGCCTGGAGAACTACCTGCTCGACCACGCCGCCGAGTACGACCGGAAGCTGGCGGTCCTGACGGGCCCGGTGCTCCAGGACTCCGACCCGCCCTACCGGGGGCTCCAGGTGCCGATGCGGTTCTGGAAGGTGGCCGCGTTCGTCCAGGACGGGGCGCTCGCCGCCGCCGCGTACGTCCTCGACCAGAGCCCCGACCTGAGCCGGGACGCGGAGCGGGCCCTGGCGGGGGCGACGGCCGGTGCGCCGCCGCCGCTCGGCCCGTTCCGGACGTACCAGGTGCCGGTCTCGGACGTCGCGGAGATCACGGAGCTGGAGTTCGGGCCGCTGCCTGACGTGGACGTGATGCCGGTGTTCCGCGCCCCGGAGGAGCGCTGGCGGCGCCTGGAGTCGTACGCGGACATGGTGCTCCACCCGTGACACCGGCGGCTCCCGGGGCAGCGATTGCGACCGTTCCCGGCCGGTGGAACGATGAGGGGGGATCAGCCAGTTCGTCTGGCCTCGACCGGTCACGTCCGGTCACGACTGATCTCGTCAGGTCCGGCGCCGGAGCGACCGGCGCTGCGCGAAGAGCGCCGGGCAGGTGCGGTATGCCGCTCACCGAGACCGAGTGGGGGCTCGTCGCCAGCTGGGTGCGGGACCACCTCCTCGACACCCCCGAGCCCCGGGACCGGCTGCTGCGCGCGGGGCTTCCGGCGGACTTCGTCCAGGACCTGCCGCTCACCCCGGACCCCGACCGGAACGCCCTGCTCGTGGTCGCCGCGGCCCGCCGGGACATCGCCCATCAGCGCCGGCTGCTCTCCGTGCTCGCCGGTCTCGACGCGCTGGCCGCCATCAACGACCCGCACGGCTTCGAGCAGGGCGCGGAGGCCCGGAACCTGCTGACCCGGCTGCGGGAGGACGAGCGGCTGCGCCGTTCACCCGGGGACCCGTTCCTCAGCACGCTCCTGAAGCACGGCACGGAGGTGTTCCTGGACCGGAGCGAGCTGCGCGAGAAGCTCCGGGACTTCCTGGCCGACCCGGAGCAGACGGTCCTCGTGGTCGACGGGCCGCCGGACAGCGGCCGCTCCTACACGTACGAGCTGATCCGTCACCTCGGCCAGCACTGCGACTTCCGGCCGGTCCGGGTCACGCTCTCCCGGACGTCGACCGCGGCGCGGCTGATGGAGCGGCTCTCGGCCTTCGTGGCCGGTCCCGAGGAGGACCGGCTCCCGTTGAACCCCACACGGTTGAACGATCCACTGCCCTCGTTCGAGGACGTCGCGCACCGGATCGTCGCCCGGGCGACCGCCGCCGAGGAGCGCTACTGGCTGGTCCTCGACGACTGCGACCTGCTCGACCCGCACTCGGACGTGTGGGACTGCATCGGCGTCCTCGCCCGGGCGATCTACGAGCACACCCCGGTCCGCGCCGACACGGTGCCGCGCCTCGTCCTGCTCGGCTACGCGCCGACGATGCGGCAGCTCCCGTACGAGATCCGCAAGAACGAGTGCCGCGACACGACCCGCCTCGCCGACGAGGGTGATCTCCGCGGGTTCTTCCGGGAGTTCTTCACCGACACCGTCCCCGCCGGACAGGAGGCGACCGTCGGCGAGCTGACGGAGACGGCCGTGGCCGAGGTGCTCGGTGCCGTCGAGTCCCCCTCGAACGGCGACAGTTACATGCGGCGCCTGTGCACGGCCGTGGAGGACGTCGTACGGCTCCACCGGGCGCTGCCGCCGGCGCCACCGCCGCCCGGCGAGGCCGGTCACCTGCTGCGCGACGCGCTGCGCACCAGCCTCGCCGCCCCGGCGGCCGCGCTGCCCGACCTGCGCCGCTCCTACCGCGAGGCCGCCTGCCTGCTCCAGGAGTTCGACCCCGCGGGGCTGCGGCTCCCCGGTGAGGTGCAGGCCACCGGGCGGGCCGTCCTGGAGCTCGTCGACGACTGCACGGCCCTCCCCGCGGCCGGGGCGACCGTGTGGACGCTCAAGCCCGAGGTCCGCGACGCGGCCCTGGCGGGCCTCACGGGCCCCGGGGCCGCCCTCGACGCCCTGCGGGCCGACATCGGCCTGCGGCCCGAGGGCCCCGGACCGGAACGCACGGCGCTCGCCCTGCTCACGGGCGCGGGTCTGCCACCGGCGGAGGCCGGCCGGGACGAGGTCGAGGCGCTCTCCGACGCCCTCCAGGCCACGCTCTGGCTGAGCCGGGTGCCCGGCGTGACCGGGCTGCCCGGGGTCGACGAGGTGCAGCACCGCCTGGAGAAGGCCCAGCTGCTCCAGCCGATGCGCCGGCTCGTCCACGGGACCTTCCACGGCCGCACCGCCGAACTCGACGCCCTGCACGCGTATCTGGCGCTGCCCGAGGAGCCGGCGGAGCCGCCCGTCCTGATCCACGGTGTCGGCGGCATCGGCAAGAGCACCCTGCTCGCCAAGTTCCTCGTCGACGCGCTCGCCGGCGCCGGACCCGCCGGATTCCCCTTCGCCTACATCGACTTCGCGCGCCCGACGCTCTCCGTCCACGAACCCGCCACCGTGATCGCGGAGATGGCCCGGCAGCTCGGCGTCCACCACCCGTCCCACCGCGCCGCGTTCGAGGAACTCGCCGACGAGTGCGAGCGGACGGCGGCGCTCCAGCGCACCGAACGCAACGAGCTCGACGAGCTCTACCAGCTGGCCGGCACCCGGGCCACGCTCGGCCGCGACTACTCCTCCGACTTCCACGCCCGGGCCAGCGCCCGCGAGCAGGAGCTCGCCCACCGGGCCGCGTCCCTGGTCGCCGAGGCCGTCCGCCCGGCGCCGGGCGAGCAGCGCCCGCCGCTGCTCGTGGTCGTCGACTCCTTCGAGGAGGCCCAGTACCGGGGCTCCCCCGTCATGGGCCGCATGTGGGCCGTCTGGACGGCCCTGCGGGCGGCCTACTCGCGGCTCCGGTTCGTCGTCTCCGGGCGCGCGCCGATCGACCATCCGGCCCGGGTCCTGACCCCGCGCACGATGGAGCTCACCGAGCTGGACCACCAGGCCTCCGTGGACCTGCTGATGTCCTCCGGAGTGACCGACGAGCCGCTCGCCGAGGACCTCGTCGACCGGATCGGCGGCCATCCGCTGAGCCTCAAGCTCGCGGCCCGGACGGCGGTCGCCATCGGCGCCGACTCCCCCTCGCTCGGCGACCTGCTGCGTGGACTGCCCTCCCGGCGCCGCTACTTCGACCGTCAGGTCGACCAGATGCTGATCCAGGGCACGTTGTACGACCGACTGCTCAACCACATCGCGGAGGACGACGTCCGGGCCCTCGTGCAGGCGGGCCTGGCCCTCCGCTTCATCACCCCCGACCTGATCCGGGAGGTCCTCGCCGGGCCGGCGGGGCTCGTCGTCGACAGTGCCGGGGAGGCCCGGCGGCTGTACGGTCTGCTCACCTCCCGGGCCGACCTGATGGAGTCGGCGGGACCGGAGGCCATCCGGCACCGGACCGATCTGCGGGCCATCATGCTGCGCCTCTCGGACAGTGCGCGGACCGATCTGATGCGGGCCGTGGACCGGCGGGCCGTCGCGTACTACGCGGCCCTTGAGGGGCCGCGGGAGCGCGCCGAGGAGATCTACCACCGGCTCCGGCTCGGTGAGAACCCCCGGACGGTGGAGGCCCGTTGGGAGCCGGGCGTCGCCCCCTACCTGGGCGGGTCCGCGCACCGGGAGATGTCGCACCGCTCGGCGGCGTTCCTGCTCGGCCGGATCGGCGGCCACGTACCCGACCAGATCATGACCGAGGCCGACCAGGAGGACTGGGAGCGGATCGCGGCGCGCGAGGTCGAGGACCTGCTCACCCAGGGGTACGTGGAGGCCGCGGGGCAGCGGCTTTCGGAGCGGCGGCCGTGGACGCCGTGCAGCAGGCTGCACGCGCTGCTCGCCGAGACGCTCGCCCGTTCCGGGCGGACGGCGGAGGCCCGCGAGGGCGCCCAGCGGGCCGTGGACCGGGCGCAGGAGGCGGGCTGCGCGGAGACGCAGCTCGAACTGCTCCAGCTGTCGGCCCGGCTCGCCCAGGACTCGGGCGCGTTCGCGGAGGCGGACCGTGACCTGCAGGAGGCGGAGGAGATCGCCGCCGGCCTCGGGCTTCGCCACGAGTCGCTGGGCGTGCTCGTCGCCCGGTCCCGCCTCGCGGCGCTCGCGGACGTCGACACCGCCCCGGCGGAGGAGCGGCTCGCCCGGACGCTGCGGGGGATGCCGGACGCGGACCTGGCCCGGCAGCCCTCGCTGGCCCGCACGGCGGCGGCCACGGCGTACCGGGCGGACCCGAGGCTCCTGGAGCACACGCTGCGGCTCGTCGGGCTTCCGGCGGACGAGGAGGCGGTGGTCACCGACCTGACCCACTGGTTCGACGCCACCCTCACCGACCAGCCGGACCTGCGCAGGCCGCTGACCCGCATCCTGGAGTCCGCCGCCGGATCGGAGGGCTCCCCCGGTGAGGGCCGCCCGGACCTGGAGCACATCGAGCGGGACCTGTGGGAGGCACGGCGGCGCGGCACCCTCGACAGCGTCGCCCGGCAGGCGCTCACGCTCCGGGACGACAGCGGGGACCTGCTGCTCGGCGTGGCGTCCGCGATGGACGCCGGCCCGGCGCCGCTCGGCGTCGGCCCCGCGCCGCCGCCTCCGCCCGGAGAGGACGTCCCCGACGGGTACGGCGCGGAGCCGGAGCCCGGTCCGCCTCCGCGGGCAGTGGCCGCCGAGGGACCCGGCGCGAAGCCGGGTGTCCCCTCGCGCTTCCGGCGGGGACGCGGCGGTCCGCACCATCGCCCGGGAGTCCCCGGCCGGTGGAGCCACCCGTTCCGGGGAGGGGCCGGCCGGTGGCCCCGGCCCCGGCACGGAGGTACCGGCCTGTGGACCCGGCCGCCGCCGACCGCCGCCGGGGCCGCGCTCCGGAAGGAGCCGTTCCTGCCGCAGCCGGAGCTGGTCCGGGTGCGCAACGCCGCCATGGAGTCGGGGCTCGCCGACCGGAACGTGCGCTCGACGCTGCTCAAGGGCATCCCCGGCTATTTCACGGCCGGGCTCGACCCCGTCGACGACCCCCTGGAGCAGACGCACGCCGACCTGGACGCGATGAACCAGGTCGAGCGCCTCCTCGACGGTCTGGTGCCGCTGGAGATCTGGCTGCACAACGCGATCGAGCAGACTCATCAGCCGGGCCCGCGCGCCGTCCTCCAGGGCGCCCTGGACACCGTGGCCCGGGCGATCACGGGCGAGGCGGAGCTCCCGGCGGAGATGATGCCCGGGGAGATGAAGGAGGAGATCGTCCTCCAGGACGACACCGTGCCGTACGAGTTCCTGCACGGCGGCATCCGGGCCGGCGCCTCCGTGGCGCTGCTGCGGATCCCGCCGTACGAGTCGGGTGAGCCGATGCTGCCCGCGTACCCGCACGGCGGCACCGGCTGGATGATCGCCCCCGAGCTGCTGATCACCAACCACCACGTGGTGATGGCCCGTTCGTGGGAGTCGGGCGTCCGGCCTTTCGTGAGCGACGCGGACCTGCGGCTCCAGGCGCTGATGTCACGCTCCCGCTTCGACTTCGTCGAGAACGCGGCGACCGCACCGGAGGCGACGGCGGGCGAGCTCGCGGCCTGGGACGAGGCGCTCGACTACGCGATCGTACGGCTCGCGGCCGATCAGGAACCGCGGCCGACGCTCCGGATCGCCACCCGGCCGCTGCTCGTCCGCGAGCGGCAGCGCGTCCCGGTCAACATCATCCAGCACCCGGGCGGACTGCCGAAGCGGGTCGCGCTCCGCAACAACCTGGTCTACCGGGCGGACGAGCACGACATCCTGTACTTCACCGACACCCGGGGCGGCTCCTCCGGCTCCCCGGTCTGCCTCGACGACTGGACGGTCGTGGGGCTGCACCGGGGGACGCGGAAGGTGGACGAGGTCGAGTTCCAGGGCGCCCGGACGCGGTTCGTGAACGTGGGCACCCAGATGAGCGGCATCCTGGCCCATCTCCGGGAGTTCCGGCCCGAGTTGTACGCGGAGATCATGGCGGCCCAGTCCGGGCGGCCGGCCCGGGGGGAAGCGAACGCGAAGCCGAGGTGAGCGACCATGCAGAACGGACCACGGAGCGTGTCGCCGGTGGCGACCGGTGCCGAGCGGATCTTCGACGATCTGCGGGAGGTCGCCGCGCGGGTGCGCGCGGGGCTGGAGGCGGAGATCGCCGAGTCGGCGCTCGAACTGCCCGCCGACGTGGCACCGGCCGCCGAGATCTCCCGCTTCGCCCGTGACGAGCGGGCCCGCGTCCTGGAAGCCGGGGTCAGCGGCCTGGAGAAGCTGGCCGCGAACCGCGAGGACGAACTCGACGGGGACGAGTCCTTCGGCGTGGAGGCGATCGTCCTCCTGGAGGGCCGGCCCGCCATCCTGGTCCAGCGCCAGGACTTCGCCCCGCAGCGCGACGAGTGGGCGGTCCTGGAGCCGCAGCGGCCCGCGATCCGGGAGTCGCTCCTGCGGGTCGGCCGGGTCGAGGTCACCGGACACCCCAGCCTGGACTGGATCGGCACGGCGTTCCTCGTGGGCCCGCGCACGGTGATGACGAACCGTCATGTGGCGGCGGAGTTCAGCCGCCTCGAGGGCGAACGCTGGACCCTGGAGTTCGGGATGTCCGCGCGCGTCGACCCGGCGGAGGAGCTGCCCGCCGAGGGCGGGCCGCCGGGGCCCTCGGTGCCGTACGAGGTCACCGACGTCATCGGCATCCACCCGGACGTCGACATGGCCCTGCTCCGGGTCGAGCCCGCGTCCGAGGACGGCCTGCCCACGCCGCTCGCGGTCGCGGCGGACGCGCCCGCGAGCCTGCCGGGCCGCCCGGTGTACGTGATCGGCTACCCGGCCTGGGACGGCCGGCGCAACGAGCCCGAGTCGATGCGCCGGATCTTCATGGACGTCTACAACGTCAAGCGGCTCCAGCCGGGCACGGCCACCGAGTTCACCCCGGGCGGCCTGGTGATGAAGCACGACTGCTCCACGCTCGGCGGCAACAGTGGCTCCCCGGTGTTCGACCTCGCGGACCACCGGGTCCTCGGGCTGCACTTCGGTGGCCGCTACCGCACGGGGAACTTCGCCGTCCCGCTCTGGGAACTGGTGGAGGACCCGCTGCTCGAGAAGGCGGAGGTCAACTGGGTCTGAAGGCCGACTGGTCGGCCAGGGCGACGACGTACGCGCCGCGCGCGGTGGTCCCGTCGGCGCGACGCCACTCGGCCGTGACCCGGCCACGGCCGGGGCCGCCGTCCTCACCGGGACGCAGGACGCGCCGCACCCGTAGCGTCAGCGGCGTGGCCGCGCCGGTCTCCCGTACCACCACGTCGGTGTGGTCGGATCCGTCCGCGACCCGTACGGGCTCCGCTTCGGTCCCTGCGGGGGCGAGCGAGGCGGAGACGGTGGGGTCGGGCGTGCCGTCGACGGACTGGTCCTGCGCCTCGGCCCGGCCGGCGAGCAGGGCGTACAACTCGGCGACGAGCACCGGGTCGTGGGCGCCGTCGTAGATCCAGCGGGTGCCGAGGACGCCGTGCTCCGAGGTGCCGATGAGGGCGTGCTCGGCGCCCTCCAGGGGCTCGCCGCGGTAGGTCATCGGGACCAGGTAGGTGACCGCGTCGGGACCCTCGCCGTCGGTGACCGCCATGAACTCGATGCCCACCTCGCCCGCGGGGTCGTCGAGCCGGAAGCCGCCCACCTTCGCGGGACGCGGCTCCCCGGCACCGGCCGCGTACCAGGCGCGGGTCGGCAGCCACGAGGCGAGCAGCTCCAGCTTGGTGGGCTGCATCGTGGTGTGGTGGATGACGGCCATCGTGCGCTTTCTCCCTCTCGACCCGGGGTCAGAGATCCGCAACCTAACAGACGGGCCGGGCCGCGATGCGAGGGCATCCACGCCGACCTAGCCTGGAAGTGGAGTGTTGTCCCCGGCCGGCAGGAGGCCCGCCGTGAGGTACTCGCACACACGGAACCGACGCCTCTGCGCGGCCTTCGCGGCCCTGGGCATCCTCGTCGCCCCCGTCGGCGCGGGTGCGGCCTTCGCGGCCGAACCCCCCGGCCCCGCGGCCCTCGTGGCCGCGGCCCCCTCGCCCTCGGCGGACGCGCAGTTCCCGGAACTCACCCCGGCCGTCGCCGCCCGCCTGGACGGGGCGATCCAGGACGTGATGAAGGAGACCGGTGTCCCGGGTGTCAGCGTCGCCCTCTCCGCTCCCGGCAAGGGCACGTACATCCGCTCCTTCGGCATCGCCGACAAGGCCACCGGACAGCCCATGAACCCCGGGCTCTACATGCGGATCGGCAGCGAGACCAAGACCTTCACGGTGACCGCCCTGCTCGAACTCGTCGACCAGGGCAAGGTGAGCGTGGACGACCCGATCTCGAAGTACGTCGACGGCGTGCCGAACGGCGACCGCATCACCCTGGGCAACCTGGCGTCCATGCGCAGCGGTCTCTTCAACTACTCGGCGGACGAGGGCTTCTACAAGGCCCTCACGTCCGATCCCTACCGGCCCTTCACCCCGCAGGAGCTGCTCGCCTACTCCTTCAAGCACCCGATCCAGTTCCAGCCGGGCACCGAGTTCGACTACTGCAACACGAACCTGATCCTGCTCGGCCTCGTCGTGGAGAAGGTCAGCGGGACTCCGCTGCACGAGTTCATCCAGAAGAACGTCATCGAGCCGGCCGGCCTGCGCCACACGGTGTTCCCGACGGACGCCGCGTTCCCCAGCCCGCACGCCCACGGCTACACCGTGCAGACCGCCTCGGGGAAGCTGGAGGACTCCACCGACTGGAACCCCTCCTGGGGCTGGGCGGCCGGTGCGATGATCTCCGACCTCCAGGACCTCCGCACCTGGGCCCGGGTCGTCGCGACGGGCACCCTGCTGACGCCGAAGACGCAGGCCGAGCGGCTCCACACGTTCCCCACGGGCATCCCCGGCGCCGGTTACGGCCTCGGCATCTTCGACATCCAGGGCTGGATCGGCCACAACGGCTCCCTGCCGGGCTACGAGTCGCTCACGATCTACCTGCCGGAGGCCAAGGCCACCCTGGCGCTCGTTCTCAACACGGACGTCCTGCACGACAACAACGAGCCCAGCACGCTCTTCGGCCAGGCCATCACCCGCATCGTGACCCCGGACCACGTCTTCGACATCCCGGCGACGGAGGCCAGGCCGAGTCCGAGCGGAAGCTGACGCGCGTCCTTCCACCCCTCGACCTCCTGCCTGTTAATCTCCCTTTCGTCCTGAATGATCCCCCACGGCAGTCGTCCGTGCCGCCGCAGAATCGGGAGCAGCAATGACCGGTGGACCCGAGCCCATCAGCGCCGTCGGCCGGGAGGAGCTCGAGCGTGAGCTCGCGGATCTGCGCACCGAACGCGAGGCCGTCGCCGCCACCCTGCGGGACGGCGGTGGCGACGAGGTCGGCGACCGGGCCGACGAGGCCGACGAGTTGCAGCGCGGCGACGACCTCGACCGCCTCGACGCCCGCATCGGCGTGATCGAGGGGCGGCTCAAGGAGGCGTCCGTCGCGGGGGCTCCGTCCACCGGCGCGGTCGGTGTGGGCAGCGGCGTGACCGTGCGGTTCGAGGACGGAACCGAGTCGACCTTCCACATCGGCGAGCTCGCGAACGCCCTGGACGCGACCCTGGTCACCGCCGACAGCCCGCTCGGCCGGGCCCTCCTCGGCCACCGCGCCGGCGACACCGTCACGTACGACACACCCGAGGGCCGGACGACCGCGGTCGTGCTCTCGCTCGGCTGACGGCGCCACCGGGCTCGCGGCCCGCTCTGTGCGCGGGCCGTGGTGCCGGCGCCGGGACCCGCCTCCGGTCAGCCGGTGACGATCCCGGCGACGAGGTTGATGGTGGTGGCCAGGATGCTCGCCCCGAAGACGTACGACAGCAGGCAGTGCCGCAGGACGATCGCCCGGACCGTGGCGCTGGAGACGTTCGTGTCGGAGACCTGGTAGGTCATGCCGAGGTTGAAGCTGAAGTAGAGGAAGTCGCTGTACCTCGGCGGGGACGGGGAGTTGAAGTCGATCCCGCCGCCGGGCTTGAGGGCGTAGTAGAGGTACGCGTACCTCGTGGCGTACATGAGGTGCAGCGCCGCCCAGGCCATGAAGACCCCGCAGAGCGCCGTCGCGGCCGCCGCGTGGCTCAGGTCGGTGTGGCCGGCCAGGAGCAGCGCCACGATGCCGACGAGCCCGCACAGGGAGGTCGCGACGACGACGAGTTCCTCGACGACGGGCCGGAACTCCTCGCGCCGGACGTTGTGGTGGGTCGTGGCGGCGTCCATGGGCCACAGGACCATCCAGCCGGTCACGACGAAGAGGGTCTCGGCGGCGGCGATGCCGGCGAGGATGCCCAGCGGCGCGTGGGTCAGGGCCGCGACGGCCGCGCCGGCGACCGCGCCGCCGAACGCGGACGCGGCGAGCCGGGGCACCGCGCCCAACAGGCGCCGGTCCACGGTTCAGGGCTCCAGGACGACGACTGCCTCGTCCGTGTGGGCCAGGAAGGTCAGGGTCTCCTGGAGGTACAGGTGCACGCTGGTCCCGTCGTGCGCGGTGTAGCCGATCGCCACGTCCTGGCCGAGGCGCAGCTCGAAGTCGCCGCCCCGGGTGGAGAGGACGAAGCCGCCGTCGAGGGCGGGCGCCCAGATCGGGGAGCCGTCGAGCATCCGGGCGAGGTGGGCCGCGATCGGGTAGCCGTGGTCGGAGGTCTCGCTGACCGCCCGGTACTGGTCGGCGCCGAGCAGCAGCGCGTACGGACCGTCGACGCCCGCGAGCCGCAGGGCGGTGAGGGCCCGGCTGACCGCGTCGGGGTAGTCGCGGGGTTCGGTCGGCAGCCGCAGCGGCGGGTTCGAGCTGCGGGCGCGCAGCCCTTCGACTCCGGCGGCCTCGTACCCCTCGAAGACCATGCGGTCCTCGATGAGCGCGAGCGAGCGGGCCGCGTCCTTGACGGGCTGCCAGTCGGAGTCCTTCGAGCCGCGCTCGACGTCGTCGACGGCGGCCCTGTCGACGGTGAACGGCACCCGGACCTCGACGAGCGGCCGCGCCTCGCGCAGCCGTGCCGTGACGCCGGGCGCGGGCTCCGCGAGCTCGGTGAGGTGCCCCGTACCGACGGCCGACAGCTCCGGTCCCGCCGGGTCGGGGACGTCGACGACGCGGCGGCCCGCGACGTTGCGACGGAAGGTGCGGCGGGCCTCCTCCTCGATCTCGGCCCACGCGGCCGCGGTGATGGGGGCGAGTTCGCGGTGGAGGTTGCTGGTGGACTCGGGGGGCGTCATGGGGCGAGGGCTCCTTTCAGGCTGCCGATGCCGAGGGTCTCCCCGGGGGCCGCGGCGGCCGAGGGGGCGGGGAGGTCGTCGAGGAGGCCGGCGCTCGGCACGAAGAAGAGGCCGCCGGTGACGGCCCGGGAGAAGTCGAGGATGCGGTCCGTGGTGCCGGGGGGATCGCCGAGGAACATGTTGCGGAGCATCCGCTCGGTGACGGAGGGCGTCCGCGCGTAGCCGACGAAGTAGGTGCCGAACTCGCCCGATCCGACCTGTCCGAAGGGCATGTTCGCGCGCAGGATCTGCCGCTGGACGCCGTTCTCGTCGGTGACCGTGTTGAGCGCGACGTGCGAGTCGGCGGGCTTGACGTCGTCGGAGAGCTCGATGTTGGACCCCTTGCCGCGCCCGATGACGTGCTCCTGCTGCTCGACGGTGAGCGCGTCCCAGGCCGGCATGTCGTGCACGTACTTCTGGACGACGACGTAGCTGCCGCCGCGGAAGTCCGGGTCCTCGTCGCCGATGTGGACCGCGTCGGCGGCCGTCGTGCCCTCGGGGTTCTCGCTGCCGTCGACGAAGCCGAGCAGGTCGCGGTCGTCGAAGTACGCGAAGCCGTGCACCTCGTCGACGACGGTCACCGCGGGGCCCAGGGCGGCCACGATGTGCCGGGCCAGCTCGAAGCAGAGGTCCAGGCGCCGGGCCCGCAGGTGGAAGAACAGGTCGCCGGGGGTGGCCGGGGCGCGGTGGCGGGGGCCCCGCAGGGTCGCGAAGGGGTGCAGCTCGCGGGGGCGGGGGCCGCCGACGAGCCGGTCCCATCCCGTGGAGCCGATGCCGGCGACGCAGGTGAGGCGGGCGTCAGGGTGACGGAACGCCACCGAACGGGTCAGCCCCGACAGGTCCTGCAGCGCCTCCCGCGCCACGTCTTCACCGCCCGGGTTGACGGTGGCCACCAGGAAGACGCCCGCCCGGGCGGGCGGGGCGAGGACGGGCTGGGATACGACCATGACGCTCCCACGAGAGACGACCGGAATACGGAGGAAAGGGACAGCGCCAGCGTAGGTGCGCATGATCCGGTACGCAGCCCGGCGGGCGTGGGGTGGCTGGAGCGGGGCGGCGGGCTTAGCCTGCCCAGGGGGTCCTTCTGTCCATCATGCCCATGCGCACCCATCAGTCCGCAGGGCGAGAGGATGAGGCACCTTGAGCACCGACCAGGACGAGAGCAGCGCCCGGGACGAGCGGGAACCCCGGGTGGGGCCCACCCCCCAGGGCGATCCGGAATTCCATCCGTACAAGCACCCGGCCGCCGGCTGGGGCGCCGCGAAGAGCGTGACGAACTTCCTGGTGCGCGAGGGCGCGCTGGTCGACGGGCCGCGCGCCATCATGCGGATGAACCACGAGAACACCGGCTTCGACTGTCCCGGCTGCGCCTGGCCCGACGACACCAAGGGCCTCCACCTGGACATCTGCGAGAACGGCATCAAGCACGTCACCTGGGAGATGACCCACAAGCGGGTCGGGCGCGAGTTCTTCGCCGCCCACTCGGTGACCGAGCTCGCCGGGTGGAGCGACTACGACCTGGAGAACGAGGGCCGCCTCACCGAGCCGATGGTCTACGACCCCGAGTCGGACCATTACGTCCCGATCAGCTGGAAGGACGCCTTCGCGCTCGTCGGCCGTACCCTGCGCGGCCTCGACGACCCGAACCGGGCCGCGTTCTACACCTCGGGCCGGCTCGGCAACGAGGCCACGTTCCTGTACCAGCTGATGGCCCGCGAACTGGGCACCAACAACCTGCCCGACTGCTCCAACATGTGCCACGAGGCCAGCGGCCGCGCCCTCCAGGCCTCCCTGGGCACCGGGAAGGGCACGGTCGACCTCCAGGACTGGGAGACCGCCGACGCGCTGTTCGTCTTCGGTGTCAACGCCGCCTCGAACGCGCCCCGGATGCTCACCGCGCTCGCCGGGGCCTACCACCGCGGCGCGCAGATCGTGCACGTCAACCCGCTCGTCGAGGCCGCCGCCACGCGCACGATCGTCCCGCACGACTTCACGGACATGGCCCTCTTCAAGACGACGAGGACCAGCACGCTCAACCTCCAGCCGCGCATCGGCGGCGACATGGCGCTCGTACGGGGCATGGCGAAGGCGATCCTGGAGCAGTCGTCGACCGACCCGAAGGCCCTGGACCGGGAGTTCATCGAGCGGCACACGTCCGGCTTCGAGGAGTACCGGGCCCTGTGCGAGGCCACGCCGTGGGAGGAGCTCGAACGGCAGTCGGGGCTGAGCCGCGACGACATCCTCAAGGCCGCCCGCGTGTACGGCGAGGCCGACCGCTCCATCGTCAGCTGGTGCCTCGGCATCACCCAGCACGAACACGGCGTCGACACCGTCCGGGAGATCGTCAACCTGCTGCTGCTCCGCGGCAACCTCGGCCGGGAGGGCGCGGGCCCCTCCCCCGTACGCGGTCACAGCAACGTCCAGGGCAACCGCACCTGCGGCATCGACCACCGGCCGAGCGAGGAGTTCCTCGACCGGCTCGCCGAGGTCTGCGAGATCCAGCCGCCCCGGGCGCACGGCAAGGACACCGTCGCGAGCATCAAGGCGATGCACGGCGGCGAGATCACCGTCTTCGTCGGCATGGGCGGCAACTTCGCGCTCGCCGCCCCCGACACCCCGTACACCTACGCGGCGCTGCGCAACTGCGAGCTCACCGTGCAGGTCAGCACCAAGCTGAACCGCAGCCACCTCGTGCACGGCCGGCAGGCCCTCATCCTCCCCTGCCTCGGCCGGACCGAGAAGGACCACCAGCGCAAGGGCGTCCAGAGCACCTCGGTCGAGGACTCGATGAGCATGGTGCACCTGTCCGTCGGCATGAAGAAGCCCGCCTCGCCGCACCTGCTCTCCGAGCCGGCGATCGTCGCCGGGATGGCGCGCGCCGCGCTGCCCGACAGCGCCACGCCGTGGGAGTGGTACGTCGAGGACTACGACCGCATCCGGGACACGATGGCCCGCGCGCTCGACGGCTTCGAGGACTTCAACCGGCGCGTACGGCTGCCGCTCGGCTTCCGCATCAAGCAGCCGGCCCGCGAACTGGTCTTCCTCACCCCGTCCGGGCGCGCCGAGTTCTCCGCAGCCGAGCTGCCCGACGTGGTGCCCGCGCCGGGCACCCTGGCGCTCGGCACCATGCGCTCCCACGACCAGTGGAACACCACGATCTACTCCGACAACGACCGCTACCGGGGCATCAAGAACCTCCGCACGCTGGTCTTCATGAACCGGGCGGACATGCGCGAGCGCGGGATCCCCGACATGGGCCCCGTCGACATCACGAGCACCGCGAAGGACGGCAGCCGACGTCACCTCAACGGCTACCTCGCCGTCCCGTACGACATCCCGCGCGGCTGCGCGGCCGGGTACATGCCGGAGATGAACGTGCTGTGCGCGCTCGGCGACTACAGCACCCAGAGCGACCAGCCGATCATGAAGCACGTCGAGGTGACGATCGAGCCGGCTACGTGACGCTCCGTCACTTCTGACGGACCAGCCGGTCCAGGAGGAGGTAGGCGCGGCGTTCGGCGGCGGCGAGCTCGGTGGGATCGATCTCGGCCGGCCAGAGCTCGCCCGCCGCCGCGTCGTCGGCCTCCCTCAGCTCCACGGCCGCCGCCGCGAGCCGCGTCTGCACGAGCGGGAACGACCCCACGACCCCTTCCTCCAGGGCCCGTTCGGCCCGTTCCGAGGCCGCCGCGCAGGCGGCGAGCGCGCGTTCCGCCCGTACCGCCGCCCGGTCGTGGACCACGAGCAGGGCGCAGCCGAGTCCGACGACGACGCCGAGCGCGCTGCTCAGCGCCCGGTCCCGCACGAGGGCCTCGGCAGGTGCGACCGTGGCCAGATCGGTGAGGAGCAGCGCAAGCGGGGTGAGGAAGACGACGCCGAGGCCGTAGTTGCGGGCGACGACGTACTCCAGGAGGAACTCGAAGAGCACGATCACCAGGACCAGCACCACCGGCTCGGGGCCCAGGGAGAGGACACCGAGGGCGAGCAGGAGGCCCGCGACGGTGCCGAGGGTGCGCTGGACGGCCCGCTGGGCCGCCGTCCGCACGTTGACCGAGTGGAGGACGGCGGCGGCGGAGATCGCCGCCCAGTAGCCGTGCCCGAGACCCAGGAGGAGCGCGGCCCCGCCCGCGAGTCCGGTGCCGAGGATCATCCGCAGGGCGGGCACGAGGAGGACGGCCACGCGGCCGTGGGCGGGTCCGGACACCAGGGCGGCGGCGCGGAGCTCGGTGGCGCGGAGGGTGGTCGGGTCGGGAGGGACGGGGACAGGGCCGTGCGCGGGGACGGCGGTGGCGGGGTCGGGCGCGGGGACGGCGGCGGCGGGGTCGAGCGGCCCGGCTGCGGCCGCGGCCCCGGCCTCGGGCGGCCCGGCTGCGGCCTCGGGCGGCCCGGCAGACGCGTCAGGGCGGGCCAGCATGCCGGCCTGGGCGATCAGGACCGGGAGTGCCAGCTCGGGCAGGAGCCGAGGCGCCCGTCGGCGGCGGCTGACCAGCACCCGGACCTGGCGGCGCAGGGCACGGGCCAGGGGGGCCGGGTCGCTCGGCGGGCGGCGGGCGGAGCCGACGAGCAGCGACCAGGAGAGGTCGGCGAGACGGACGCAGGTGTCGTCGCGGCCGTGCCGGTCGGTGCCCGAGGGCGGCAGGACGCCGAGCGTGCGGTACGCCTGGAGCACCGCGGCGGTCGCCCGGTGCCGTACGGGACCGGTTCCGCCCGCCTCCCACAGGTCCGCGAGCTCGCGCAGGGCGGCGGCGACGGCGAGCCGCTGCGGGCGGTCCGGGTGCAGGAGCCGCCCCGCCACCGCGAGGACCCAGGCGACGGCCGCACCGCACGCGGCCAGACCGGCCTGCGGCAGGACGTCGGCGGGGGTCGAGGCGCCGTTGGCGGCCACCGCGAAGGAGAAGAGCAGCAGCACCGCACCGAGCCCGCTCAGCCGGGCCGCGTCGCAGGCGAGCTTCGCGAGACCGGCGACCAGGGCGGTGGCCGCGACCGTGACGGCGGCGCCCGCTCCCCCGTTCCGGGGCTGCGCCCAGGCGGCGAGCGCCGCGCCGCAGGCCACGCACGCGGTCATCGCCACGGCGACGACGGCGAGCACGCGGGCGCGGCGCGCGTACGGCAGATTGCGGCCGAAGGTGGTGGTGAAGGACCCCAGCATCGTGGAGACGGCGAGGTCGGCCCGCCCGGCGAGCGCCAGCGGCAGCGCGGGGAGCGCCATGGCGAGCGCGGCGCGCAGGGCGAAGGACAGGGCGCCGTCCACGCTCTGCAGGGCGAGCGCGCCTCTCGGGGAGAGCGCGCGACCGAGGTGGGTGTGCATGACCCGATCACCCTCGGCGCATTCGTTTCGCAAGTCAAAGAGGCAATTCCGATGACGCGATCCATCGGCCTTATCGACCCCCCGAAACAACTATTCAGAGCGGGCTGATAGGCCGCGCCTATGAGCTCATCGAAAACATCTCTTTGACTTCGCTCCTGAACGGGTCGAATCTGCTCTGCGGCGTGAATCCGGCCAGGCGCGAGAAATGAGGCGGACCAGAGCATGAGCGGCATCGAGGACCCGGTCGACGACCTGAAGGTCACCCCGCCGAAGACCTGGGCGACCGGGCTCCCCGCGGTGACGCACGCCCTGGAGTACTCCCTGCGCCAGACCTCCCCGCGGCGCACCGCGCTCACGCTGCTCCACATCAACCAGCCCAAGGGCATCGACTGCCCGGGCTGCGCCTGGCCGGAGCCGGCGCCGGGCGAGCGGCACAGGAACGAGTACTGCGAGAACGGCGCGAAGCACATCAACGACGAGGCCACTTCGCGGCGCGTCACGCGAGAATTCTTCCGTGCGCACTCGATCGCGGAGCTCGACGGCATGTCGGACTACTGGCTCAATCAGCAGGGCCGGCTCACCGAGCCGATGGTGAAGCGGCCCGGTGCGACACACTACGAGCCGATCGGCTGGGACGAGGCGCTCGGTCTGCTCGCCGACGAGCTCACGGCGCTCGACTCGCCCGACGAGGCCCTCTTCTACGTCTCCGGCCGGCTGAACAACGAGGCCGCCTTCCTCCTCCAGCTCTTCGCGCGCGCGTACGGCACGAACAATCTGCCGGACTGCTCCAACATGTGCCACGAGTCCAGCGGTTCCGCGCTGTCGGAGACCCTCGGCATCGGCAAGGGCAGTGTCTCCCTGGACGACATCCACCACTCCGACCTGGTCTTCGTCGTCGGTCAGAACCCGGGCACCAACCATCCTCGGATGCTGTCGGCCCTGGAGGAGACCAAGCGCAACGGCGGGCAGGTCGTGGCCGTCAACACGCTGCCCGAGGCCGGGCTCATGCGTTTCAAGCACCCGCAGAAGGCGCGCGGGATCATCGGCCGCGGCACGGCGATCGCCGACCAGTTCCTGCACATCCGCGCCGGCGGCGACCTCGCCCTCTTCCAGGCCCTGAACCGGCTGCTCGTGGAGGCCGAGGACGCCGCTCCCGGCACCGTCCTCGACCGCGGCTTCATCGAGCGGAACACGACCGGTTTCGCCGCCTTCGCCGAGCACGCGCGGAAGGTGTCCTGGGAGGACGTCCTGACGGCGACCGGGCTGTCCCGCGAGGAGATCCAGGAGGTCTTCGAGCGGGTCCTGCGCAGTAAGCGGATCATCGTGTGCTGGGCGATGGGCCTCACCCAGCACAAACACGGGGTCCCCACGATCCGCGAGGTCGTCGACTTCCTCCTCGCGCGCGGCAACATCGGCAGGCCCGGCGCCGGCGTGTGCCCGGTGCGCGGCCACAGCAACGTGCAGGGCGACCGCTCGATGGGCGTGTGGGAGCGGATGCCGCAGAAGTTCCTCGACGCCCTGGGGCGGGAGTTCGGCTTCACCCCGCCCACCCGTCACGGTCTGGACGCGGTGAACGGCATCCGGGCCATGTACGAGGGCCGCGCGAAGGTCTTCCTCGGCGTCGCCGGCAACTTCGTCCGGGCCACCCCCGACAGCGCGGTCACCGAGGAGGCGATGCGGCGGTGCCGGCTCACCGCGCACGTCTCCACCAAGCTCAACCGCTCGCACACGGTCTGCGGCGAGACCGCGCTGATCCTGCCGACGCTCGGCCGCAGCGACCGGGACGTGCAGGGCGGGGTCGAGCAGTTCGTCACGGTCGAGGACTCCATGAGCGACGTCCACGCCTCCCGGGGCAAGCTGCCGCCCGCCTCGCCGGACCTGCTCAGCGAGGTCGCGATCGTGGCGCGGCTCGCCCGCAGGACGCTCGGCGAGGAGCCGGCCGTCCCCTGGGAGGAGTTCGAGCGGGACTACGGCACCGTCCGGGACCGGATCTCCCGGGTCGTGCCCGGCTTCGAGGACTTCAACGCGCGCGTGGCCCGGCCGGGCGGCTTCCACCTGCCCAATCCGGTGAACTCCGGGGTCTTCCCCACCCCGAGCGGCAAGGCCGTCTTCACGTGCAACGCGTTCACGATGCCGCACGTCCCGGAGGGGCACCTGCTGCTGCAGACGCTGCGCTCGCACGACCAGTGGAACACCGTCTGGTACGCGCCGAACGACCGCTACCGGGGCATCCACGACGCCCGCCGGGTCGTCCTCGTCAACCCGGCCGACCTCGACGCCCTCGGCCTCGCCGACGGCCGGCTCGTGGACCTGGTGAGCGTCTGGCACGACGAGCGGGAGCGGCGCGCGGAGGGCTTCCGGGTGGTCGCGTACCCCGCGAGCCGGGGGTCGGCGGCGGCCTACTACCCGGAGACGAACGTCCTGGTGCCGCTGGACAGCGTCGCCGACATCAGCAACTGCCCGACGTCCAAGGGCGTCGTGGTCCGCCTGGAGCCGGCCCGTACCCCCGCCGCGGGGTGACGGCGGGTCCGACTGGCGTCACGGCGGGCTGTCGGGTAGACCCGTGACGTGCTGTTCCGTCAACTCGAGTACCTGGTGGCCCTCTCCCGGGAGCGTCATTTCGCCCGCGCCGCCCAGGCCTGCCACGTCTCCCAGCCCGCGCTCTCGGAAGCCGTCAGGAAGCTGGAGGACGAGCTGGGCGTCCCGCTGGTCCAGCGCGGCCGCCGGTACGAGGGCCTCACGCCCGAGGGCGAGCGCATCGTGGTGTGGGCGCAGCGGCTGCTCGCCGACCGCGACGCCCTGAAGAGCGAGGTCGGCGCCCTGCGGACGGGGGTGAGCGGCCGGCTGCGGATCGGCTCCGTGCCGACGGCGTCCGGCGCGGTCGCCCAGCTGACGGCGCCGTTCTGCCTGGCGCACCCGCTGGTGAACGTGGAGGTGGCGGCGGACCTCCGGTCGGAGGACATCCTGCGGCAGCTGCGGGACTTCGAGCTCGACGCCGGAGTGACGTACCTGCACAAGGGGCTCGCGGAGAACTTCCGGGCGGTGCCGCTGTACGAGGAGCGGTACGTGCTCCTCACCGGCGCCGCCGACGCCCCCGCGCACCGGACGACGGCGACCTGGGCGGAGGCCGCGCGGCTGCCGCTCTGTCTGCTGACCGGGTCCATGCAGGGACGTCAGGTGCTCGACGAGGTGTTCGCCGAGGCGGGGGTGCGGCCCTCGCCGCGGGTCGAGACCGACTCGGTGGCGGCGCTCTTCGCGCACGTACGGACCGGCGTCCTGACGAGCATCGTGCCGCATACCTGGCTGCACGTCTTCGGGGTGCCGTACGGCATGCGGGCGGTCCCGATGACCGAGCCGGCACGGTCGGTGCCGATGGGCCTGGTGACCGTCGTCCGGGAGCCCGAGCCCGTCCTCGCACGCGCGCTCCGGGAGCTCGCGGGCCGCACCGATGTCGCCGCCGTCCTGGACCGGCTCCCGGGAGACTCCGTACCCCGGTGAGTGGAGGGCACGGAGCCTCCGGGCTCCTGTCCGTGGTTCAGGCCGCGGCGGCGGCGCTCTCCGCCTCCTCCGGCTTGTGGATCGTGCAGTGCAGCGAGTCGTCGATGACGTCCGCGACGATCGTGTCGCCGGGGTCGGCCTCGCCGCCGAGGAGCAGGGTGGCGACGCGGTTGTCGAGCTCCGTCTGGATCGTGCGGCGCAGCGGCCGGGCGCCGAACGCCGGCTGGTACCCGTGGGCGACGAGGAGCTTCTTCGCCGCCTCGGTGACCTCCAGGGTCATGCCCTGGGCGTGGACGCGGTGCTTGCTGCGGTCGAGGAGGTGGTCGACGATCTCGGACAGGTCGTCCTCGGTGAGGCTGTGGAAGACGATGATGTCGTCGATGCGGTTGAGGAACTCGGGCAGGAAGCGGCCCCGCAGGTCCCCCATCAGCTCGTCCTTGAGCTCGGCCGCGTCGCCCCCGTGGGCGAGGATGCGGTGGGCGCCGATGTTGGACGTCATGATCACGACGCAGTGGCGGAAGTCGACCGTGCGGCCCTGGCCGTCCGTGAGGCGCCCGTCGTCGAGGATCTGGAGGAGCGTGTTGAAGACGTCGGGGTGCCCCTTCTCGATCTCGTCGAAGAGCACGACGCTGTACGGCTGGCGGCGGACCTTCTCGGTGAGCTGGCCGGCCTCCTCGTAACCGACGTATCCGGGAGGCGCGCCGACGAGCCGGGCGACGGTGTGCTTCTCCTGGAACTCGCTCATGTCGAACCGGATCATGCGGTCCTCGGCGCCGAAGAGCAGCTCGGCGAGGGTCTTGGCGAGTTCGGTCTTGCCGACGCCGGTGGGGCCGAGGAAGAGGAAGGAGCCGACGGGCCGGTCGGGGTCGCCCATGCCGGCCCGGTTGCGGCGCACGGCCTCGGAGACGGCGGTGACCGCCTCGCTCTGGCCGACGATCCGTTCGTGCATCTGCTCCTCCAGCTTGAGGAGCTTCTCCTTCTCGCTGGCAGTCAGCTGCGAGACGGGGATGCCGGTGCGGCGGGACACGATGTCGGCGATGTCGGCGGCCGTGACGGAGACGACGCCCTCGCGGCGCTCCTCGATCCCGGCGAGTTCGCCCTCGACCTCGGCGATCTCGTCCTTGAGCTCCTTGGCCTTCTCGAAGTCCTCGCGGGCGACGGCCTGGTCCTTCTCGCGCTGCAGTTTCGCCAGCTTGTCCTCGCGGCTGACGACCTCGGTGGAGCGGCCGCCGCTGCGGAGCCGTACGCGCGCGCCTGCCTGGTCCATGAGGTCGATGGCCTTGTCGGGCAGGAAGCGGTCGCTGATGTAGCGGTCGGAGAGCTCGGCCGCGGCGGCGAGGGCGCCGTCGGCGAAGCGGACCTGGTGGTGGGCCTCGTACGCGTCCCTGAGTCCTTCGAGGATCTGCACGGTCTCCTCGACGGTCGGTTCCGGGATCAGGACGGGCTGGAAGCGGCGTTCGAGGGCGGCGTCCTTCTCGATGTGCTTGCGGTACTCGTCGATGGTGGTGGCGCCCACGACGTGCAGTTCGCCGCGCGCGAGGGCGGGCTTGAGCATGTTGCCCGCGTCCATGGAGCCCTCGCCGGTGGCACCGGCGCCGACGACCGTGTGCAGCTCGTCGATGAAGAGGATGATGTCGCCGCTCGCCTCCTGGACGTCCTCGATGACCTTCTTGAGGCGTTCCTCGAACTGTCCCCGGTACTGGGCTCCCGCCACCATGCCGGACAGGTCCAGGGAGACGACCCGCTTGCCCTTCAGGGTGTCGGGGACCTCGTCCGCGACGATGCGCTGGGCGAGGCCCTCCACGATGGCGGTCTTGCCGACGCCGGGCTCGCCGATGAGCACGGGGTTGTTCTTGGAACGCCGGGAGAGGATCTCGATGGTCTGCTCGATCTCCTCGGCCCGGCCGACGACGGGGTCGAGCCTGCCCGCCCTGGCCTCCTCCGTCAGGTCCCGACCGTACTCGTCGAGGGTGGTCGGCTCCTTCGCGGCGGTGGGGGCGCCGCGCGGCTCCGGGCGGGCCGTCTGGTCGGTGAGGCCGCGCAGCTTCTGCACGTCCAGGTCCTCGGCGCGCAGGAAGCGGGAGGCGCCGGAGTCGGCGTCGCCGAGGAGGGCGCTGAGGATGTGCTCGGGGCCGATGTACGAGACGCCTGCCGCCTGCGAGTAGGCGTGGGCCCTGGCGAGCGTCCGCTTGGCCGCCGGGGTGAGTCCGGGCTCGGCGGAGGGCTCTGCGGCCTCCCGGGGAAGCACCTCGGCGAGCTGGTCGGCGAGCTTGTCGGGGTTCACACCGCCCTGGGAGAGGAGCCGGCGGGTCGGCTCGACCTGGGTCGCGGCCCACAGGAGGTGTTCGGTGTCGAGGTCGGTGCTGCCGTCCTCGTCGGCCTTGCGCGCGGCCGTGTTCAGCAGTTCGTGGGAGGACTCGGTCAGCAGCCGTCCGATGGGCACGCGCTGGACCGCGGGCGGCGAGGAGGCCGGCGACATCCCGAAGAACCGGTTGAACAGGTCACTGAACGGATCCGACGAACCGAAGGACGAACCGAACGCCATCGACATAGCTGCTCCTGAAAGCGCGGAGGGGGTCTTCCCCACTGGATGAGGGCGCGAAAGGGGGTCGTCCCCACTGAAACCCGGCGCCGACGGGTCCGCAATCGGAGGGCGACCGGCGCGGCGCCGGATACGCCGGACCGACCCGCCCGCCTCGTACGGGGGCACGACAGGCCCGGCGCGCCGATGCAAATCACCGACCTGGCAGCCGGCCCCACGCGCCCCGCTCCGTTCGGACACCCGACACGCCCGCCGCGTACGGGCGCCCGAAATGCCCGGATCGCGGCCCCGTCCGCCGACGATGGCCCCATGACCTCCGCGATCCCCCCGAACACCCCGGACCCCGCCCCGGGCCCGGACCCGGCCCACGGCCCCCAGGTCCGCGCCTCCGCGCTCCTGCGGCACGCCAAGCTGTGGCTCGTACCGACCGTCCTGTGCGCCCTGGTGTCGCTGCTCCTGTCACTCCTCTACATGGGGGGCATCCTCAGCCCCAGCGACCACCTGGACCGGCTGCCCATCGCCCTGGTCGACGAGGACGAGGGCCGCCCGCTGCCCGGACAACAGGAGAACCTGGGGAAGCAGATCACCGACACCATCGCCACGGTCGGCTCCTCGAAGACCACCATCGACTGGCGCCGCCTCGACGCGACGGAGGCCCAGGACGCGCTGGCCTCGGGCAAGGTCTTCGGCGCCCTGGTCGTCCCGGCCGACTTCACCGCCTCCGTCGCGGCCCTGACCACGAACCGGGCGACCGCCCGCCCGACGCTGACCGTGCTCACCAACCCCGGCCTCGGCAGCCTGGGTTCGTCCCTGGCGTCCCAGATCAACCAGGGCGCGGCACACCAGGCCTCACTGGCCATCGGCAAACAGCTCGCGGCCACCAGCGCCGTACCGACCACGCGGGTGCTCCTCGCCGACCCCGTCGCGGTCGTCACCCGCGTCGGCCATCCCATCGGCCGGCACAGCGGGCTCGGCCTGACCGCCTTCTACTACACGCTGCTGCTGGTCCTGGGCGGCTTCATCGGCGGGAACCTCGTCAACGCGGGCGCCGACACCGCGCTGGGCTACGCCGACAGCGAGATCGGGCCCTGGCACACCCGCCGGCCGACCGTCCCCGTCAGCCGCACGCAGACGCTCGTCCTGAAGATGGTGATGACCGCCGGGATCTCGCTCCTCACGACCACGCTCGTCATGATCGCGACGATCGCGATCCTGGGCATGGACGCCGACCACATCCCGATGCTGTGGCTCTTCTCCTACTGCGCGACGGTCGCCGTCGGCCTGGGTGTCCAGGCCATCAACGCCGCCTTCGGGGGCATCGGCCAGCTCGTGTCCATGTTCGTCTTCATCGCGCTGGCCCTGCCCTCCTCCGGGGCGACGGTCCCCCTGGAGGCCACCCCGGCGTTCTACCGCTTCCTGGGCGTCTTCGAGCCGATGCACCAGCTCAGCTCGGGCATCAGGTCCATCCTGTACTTCGACGCCCGAGCGGACGCGGGTCTCGCCCGCGGCTGGATCATGATCGCGGTCGGCGTGGCGGGAGCCCTGCTGTTCGGCTTCGCCATGACCCACTACTACGACCGCAGGGGGCTGCGCCGTCTCACACCGCAGCCCGAGTGAGCGACTACCAGGCGCTGCTGAAGTGCCGACGTGGCCCTCGTACCAGTCGTAGGCGGAGGCAGCGATCATCGACCTCACCCAACGGACCGCCGCCGCCGAGGCGTTCCCGCGCCCGGGGAACGACCGGAGGCCGTGTCGGACGTCTCCGACACGGCCTCCGTCGACCGGTAGGAAACCGGTCTACTCGTCCTCGTCCCACGGCGGTTCGAACTCGTCGTCCCACGGCGGCTCCTCGTCGAAGGACGGCGGAACCTCCGACGGCGCTGAGGCGGACGCGGCCCGCGTGGCGGACGCTGTCGGGGCGGCAGGCGCGGCCGGGGCGGCGGGCGGCGCTGTCGGGGCGGCTGGGGCGGCAGGCGCGGCGGGCGCTGTCGGGGCGGCGGGCACTGTCGGGGCGGCAGGCGCGGAGGATGCGCCGGCTCCGTCCGGACCCGCACCGTCCGTCCCCCCGCCCCCGGACTGCGCCAGGGTCACGAGGACCCCCTCGGCGTACTTGGTGAGCTTGGCCTCGCCGACGCCCCCGATGGTGCCGAGCTCCTCGACGGTGGCGGGCAGGCGGCTCGCGATCTCGCGGAGCGTCGCGTCGTGGAAGACGACGTACGCCGGCACGCCCTGCTCGCGCGCCGTCGCGGCCCGCCAGGCGCGGAGGGCCTCGAAGACCGGTACGGCGGCCTCGGGCAGGTCGACGGGTACCCGCGCGCCCTTGCCGGAGCGGGTCCCGGACTCCTTCCGGGAGGCGGCGGGCGCCTTCTCCTTGCGCATCGGGACCTGGCGGCGTCCGCCGAGGACCTCGCCGCTGTCCTCCGTGAGCACGAGCGTCCCGTAGTCGCCCTCCACCGCGAGCAGCCGCTGGGCGAGGAGCTGGCGGACGACCCCGCGCCACTCGGCGGTGCCGAGGTCCGAGCCGACGCCGAACACCGACAGCTGGTCGTGGTCGAACTGGATGACCTTGGCCGTCTTCTTGCCCTGGAGGATGTCGATGATCTGCCCGGCGCCGAACTTCTGCCGCCGTTCCTTCGCGAGCCGCCACACGGTGGACAGCAGCTTCTGCGCGGCGACGGTCCCGTCCCAGGACTCGCCGGGCGTCAGGCAGGTGTCGCAGTTGCCGCAGGGCTTGCCGGACTGCCCGAAATACTCCAGGAGGCGCACGCGGCGGCAGTCGACCGTCTCGCAGAGCGCGAGCATGGCGTCCAGGTGCATGGCCAGGGAGCGGCGGTGCGTCTCGTCGCCCTCGGAGCCGTCGATGAGCTTGCGCTGCTGGACGACGTCCTGGAGGCCGTACGCCAGCCAGGCCGTGGCCGGCTCCCCGTCGCGGCCCGCGCGGCCGGTCTCCTGGTAGTAGCCCTCGACCGACTTCGGCAGGTCGAGGTGGGCCACGAAGCGTACGTCCGGCTTGTCGATGCCCATGCCGAAGGCGATGGTCGCCACGACGACGACCCCGTCCTCCCGCAGGAAGCGGGCCTGGTTCGCCGCGCGCGTCCGGGCGTCCATGCCGGCGTGGTACGGGACGGCGTCGATGCCGTGCTCCACGAGGGCGGCCGCCGTCTTCTCCACGGAGGCCCGCGAGAGGCAGTAGACGACGCCCGCGTCCCCGTCGTGCTCGGTCCTGATCAGCTCCAGGAGCTGCTTGACCGGGTTGTTCTTCGGGACGATGCGGTACTGGATGTTCGGCCGGTCGAAGCCGGCGACGAAGTGCCGGGCGTCCTCAAGGCCGAGGCGCTTCGCGATCTCGGCGTGGGTGGCCTCGGTGGCCGTGGCCGTCAGCGCGATCCGCGGCACCTTCGGCCACCGCTCGTGGAGCATGGAGAGGGCGAGGTAGTCGGGCCGGAAGTCGTGGCCCCACTGGGCGACGCAGTGCGCCTCGTCGATCGCGAAGAGCGACACCGCGCCCCGGTCGAGCAGCCGCTGGGTGCCCTCGGTGCGCAGCCGCTCGGGGGCCAGGTAGAGCAGGTCGAGCTCGTCCGCGAGGAACGCCTGCTCGACGGCCTGCCGCTCGTACGGGTCCTGTGTCGAGTTCAGGAAGCCGGCCCGCACCCCCAGCGCCCTGAGCGCGTCCACCTGGTCCTGCATCAGGGCGATGAGGGGCGAGATCACGACGCCCGTGCCCGCTCTGACCAGGGCCGGGATCTGGTAGCAGAGCGACTTGCCGCCGCCCGTCGGCATCAGGACGAGCGCGTCGCCGCCGCCGACGACCTGCTCGATGATCTCCTGCTGCTCCCCCCGGAAGGAGCTGTAGCCGAAGACACGGCTCAGCACCCGGGCGGCGTCGGAGATCTCGGTGGTGGCGTCAGGAGCGTCGGAAAGGACCATTTCTGAAGCCTAGCCGTCCGCACCGACACCCCGGCCCCGCCCGGGACAACCTGTGGATAACCCCTGACACCCCACGTCACCGCGTCGCCACATCGCCCCGTCACCGCAGGCCGACCGCCGCAGAGGTGTCGTCGATGAAGCCGCCCGACTGGTGCTGCCACAGCTTCGCGTAGGCGCCCTCGGCGGTGAGGAGCTCCTGGTGCGTGCCCTGCTCGATGATCCGTCCCCGGTCGAGGACGACGAGCTGGTCCATCGTGGCCACCGTGCTCAGCCGGTGGGCGACCACGAGGGCCGTCCGCCCCTCCATGAGCCTCCACAGCGCGTCCTGGACGAGCATCTCGCTCTCGGAGTCCAGGGCGCTGGTCGCCTCGTCGAGCAGCAGGATCGGGGCGTCGCGGAGGATCGCCCGGGCGAGGGCGACCCGCTGGCGCTGGCCGCCGGACAGCTTGACCCCCCGCTCGCCGACCATGGTCTCGAAGCCCTCGGGGAGGCCGTCCGCGAACTCCGTGACGTGCGCCGCCTCGGCCGCGCGGCGGATCTCGGCCTCGGTGGCGTCCGGCCGGGCGAAGGCGATGTTCTCCCGCAGGGTGCGGTGGAACATCGCGGGGTCCTGGGGGACGTACGCGATCAGGCTGCGCAGGTCGGTCTGCCTGAGCCGGCTGATGTCCTGGCCGCCGATCGTGATCCGGCCGCCGTCGATGTCCGTCATGCGCAGGAGCAGCCGGGTGAGGGTGGTCTTGCCGCCGCCGGACCGGCCCACGAATCCGATCTTCGCGCCGCTGGGCACGTCCAGGTCGAGGCCCTCGAAGAGCGGCTTCGCGCCCGCGTGGGCGAAGGTCACCTTCTCGAAGCTGACTCGGGCGTCGGCGGGCAGGAGGGGTTCCGGGGTCTCCGGGTCGAGGACGGTCGGCTTGTCGAGGAGGAGCTCGGTGAACTGCGCGGCCTCCGTCATCGAGCCTTCCAGTCGCCGGTAGATCTGGTTGAACTCGAACATGATCCGGGTGGCGTTGGCGTAGTACGTGAAGGCGACGATGACGGCCTCGACGCCGTGCTCCCCGCCGCCGAGGGCGACGGCGAGGACGAGTCCGAGGACGTTCGTCAGGACGGACATCGGCGCGACGAGCGTGTCGATGCGCAGGTTGCCGTAGTCCCAGGAGCGCAGGGTGAGCCGCCGCGACTCGGCGACGCGGGACCGGTGCTCGGCGGCCTCGCGCCGCTCGGCGCCGAAGGACCGGACCGTGTCCATGTTGGTGAGGCTGTCGGCGACGTGGCCCGAGACCCGGGCGATGGCCTGTTCCCGCTGGGCGACGAGCGCCTGGCGGCGCCGGATCAGCGGTGTCACGACCGCGCCCGTGACCGTGATGAGGACCAGGAGTCCGACCACGAGCAGGGGGTCGTACTGCCAGAGCACGACCGAAGCGAACGCGAGGGGCACGAAACTGCCCATGACGTTGAAGGTCAGCGTGTCGATGAACTCCTCGAAGCGGGAGGCGAAGCTGAGGACCCGTTTGGTCAGTGATCCGGCGAAGTTGTCGTGGAAGAACGCGGCGTCCTTGGCGAAGAGTTCATCCATGCCGATGACGTACAAGCTCTCGATGCCGCGCGCATCGACCCGGTTCAGGCAGTGGTAGCAGACGCGCCACATGACCTCGCCGAGCAGCAGGACGCCGGTGAATCCCAGAACGTACGGAAGAAGGGGGCCGACGCCGCCGGTGCCGCCCTCCGCGATCCGTCCGACGAGTTTGGCGACGACCAGTGGTGCGACGTAGTGGATGGCGATGTTGCCGAGCGCCGCCAGGAGCAGCGTCGACACGGTCAGCCATCGAAGGCGGACCATTTCCCGTCCGTAGAAGCGAAGCGCGAGGAGTACCGAACCTTTGTTCGGCAAACCTTCGCGCGATTCAGGTGATCCCATACCCAACCCTGTGTTCTCGTACCGAAGGTGAGTAAAAGGAGTCTGCCGCTCCGACGCTCTCGCGGTCCAAGCATTTTCCGTCCGACCGTCCGGTCGGGCATGCGTGCCCCCCCCCGGCGCCATGTCACCCCAGGCGGAAACACCACGTGGCGGCCGGGAGATCCCGACCGCCACGTGGTGCATTTCTTGTGTCCGAGGGGGGACTTGAACCCCCACGCCCGATAAAGGGCACTAGCACCTCAAGCTAGCGCGTCTGCCATTCCGCCACCCGGACCAGGTGATTGTCCTTCCGGGGTTTCCCCCGGCGACGAAGAACAATCTATCAGGTGTTCGGGGTGCTCTTCACCCTCGTTTCCGGTGGTCAGCGGGGGTGGGAGCGCGTCACGGGGAGACCGTGACGGGCGGCGGGGTCCAGCGACGGGTACGCGGGGGACCGGCGGGGAGGCCGTAGTCCTTCCTGAGGTGTTCGGGGATGGCGTAGTGCATGACGCGTCCGCGGGTGAGGGAGGACAGTTCGAGGACGGTGGTGAGGTGGCCGAGGCGGTCCAGGGCCCAGGCGCCCACCGGGGAGCGGTCCTCGATCGTCTCCAGGACGCCGAGGAGGTGGGGCACGGACTTCACGACGGTGTCCCAGGGGGTACGGGGCACCTCCAGCCAGTCGCCGCAGGTGTCGCCGACGAGGTAGCGGATGAGCGCGGAGACGATCGGGTCGAAGAAGGTGCCGGGGACGACCTCCTCGTAGAGGTCGATGAGCTGCCGGGTCAGATGGACGCCCTCGGGGGACGGTCCCATGTGGCGGAGCATGTACAGGTCGAGGAAGCGGCGGGCGTCGTCGAGGGTCTTGGGGACGGCGTCCTGGTCGACGCCCAGCATGGCGCCGACGACGCGCCAGGCGTAGTAGTAGGCGTCGGCGCCCTCGGAGGACATGTGGATGCCGAGGCGGTGCAGGCTGTCGAGGACGAGCATCGAGAAGAACATCTGCCCGCCGATCATGTCCTCCTGGCAGATCGGCACGCCCGACGCCTCGACGTCCCAGAGGTTCTCGCGGGTGAGGTGGTGCCGGATGGAGGCGTGCAGCAGGCGGACCTTCTGCGCGGCGGGAATGAAGCGGCTGCCGGCCTCGAAGGCGTCGGGCTGCATCAGGTAGACGGTGAACTGTCCGGTCTCCGCCATCCGCTTTGAAGGGTACTTGAGACCGTGCGTCGCGGAGAGCAGCTTCGCCACGTGCGGGACGAGGTAGCAGGCGGGCATGGAGGCGAAGGAGAGGGCGGTGGAGATGTGCACGTTGTTGTCGATGAAGAACAGCCGGGCCTTCTCCATCTCCGCCCAGTCCACCCAGGACGGCGGGGTGCTCGTGGCGTGGAGGTACTCGCGGGCGACCTCGGGCAGCCCGTCCGGCAGCGGGGCGCCCGCGGTGGAGACGTACCGCATGAGGGTGTTGAACGTGCCGACCTCGCCGCGTTCGAAGAGGGTGGCGACCGTGGCGTCGGCGAGTTCGTCACCGGTGTGGCGCAGGGCGTCCATGGACGCCTCGGTGGGGGTCATGGGAAGGACTCCTTGTCCAGGATCGTTCTGCGTCAGGAACGGCGGACCGCGGCCGAGTACGCGAGGGCGGTGAGCGCGGCGGCGGGGGCCGCGGGCAGGTTCAGTTCGTCGAGCGCGCGCAGGGCCTCGTCGACCCGCTCGGTGATCATGGCCTCGACCCGCTCGGGCGCCTCCAGCCGCCGCATCAGCTCGCGTACGGCCTCCAGGGCGTCCCCGTCGGCTTCGGGCCGGCCGAGCAGCTCACGCAGCCGGGCGCGTTCCTCCTCGCCGGCCAGCCGCCAGGTCTCGGCGAGCAGGGCCGTCGGCCGGTGTCCCCGTACGTCGTCGGCGTCGGCCTTTCCGGTGGCCTCCGGGTCGCCGAACAGGCCGAGCAGGTCGTCCCTCAGCTGGAACGCCTCGCCGAGCGGCACGCCGTACGCGGAGTAGCCCTCGCGCAGGCGCCCGCCCGCCCCGGCCAGCGCCCCGCCGATCAACAGGGGCTGTTCGACGGTGTACTTGGCGGTCTTGTAGCGGATCACCTTCAGCGAGGCCGTCGTGTCCGGAGCGGCTCCGGTACGCAGGATCTCCAGCGACTCCCCCGCGACGAGGTCCCGGGCGAGCGCCGCCCACAGCGGGCGGGCCCGGCCGAGGTAGGCGCCGGGCAGACCGCTGGTGACGAAGAGCTGCCCGGCGAGCGACATGAGCAGGTCGCCGACCAGCATCGCGAGCGAGCGCGCTCCCGCGGCGGGCCGCGGGTGGTGCGCGACCGCGCCGCGCAGGGCCATGTGCGCGGTGGGCCGGCCGTGCCGCAGCGGACTGTCGTCGATCAGGTCGTCGTGCACGACGGCGGCCGCGTGCACCAGCTCCATGGAGGCCGCCGCCCGTACGAGCGCCTCGCTGTCGGGCTGCCCCACCGCGCGCCAGCCCCAGTAACAGAACGCCGCCCGCAGTCGCTTGCCGTCCGCCACCGCCGACTCCAGCTGCCCGGCCACCGGGCCGAGCGCCGGGTCGACCGCCGTGAGCTCGTCGGCCTCCTCGGCGGCGTACCTCCGCAGCACCTCGTCGACGCGCGCCTTGAACGCGGTCGGCTCCCAGCGCTCAGCCACCGTCGCCGGCCCGCTGTGCGAGGACGTGCCGGGCGAGGACCTCCAGATGGGCCGGAGGCGGGGACATGTACCGGTCCAGCACGAGGCGGCCGCGCGCCTCCAGGTCCCGCTCGGCCTCGCTCGCCAGCTCGGCGGCGTCCGACCTCCTCAGCAGACCCCGTACGACCCCGAGGCCCGAACCCAGCGTGGTCACCGCCAGATCCGCCAGCCCCGCCGCCAGTAACACCGCCCGCTCGTCCAGACCCCCACGGGATCCCGATTCTCGCGTCACACCCACTCCCCCGGTTCATGGTCACCAGTCGCCGCCAGTGTGGCGGCGGGCTGGTGGACCGTGGCGGCGGAACTCACGAACGAGTGATCCACTCACTCAAAAGGATCAGTTGAGGTTTAGGGCCCCCAGGAGTGCTCTTCGCGTCAACCGGGCCCGCAGTCTTGCCAGTTGCGGCATCTCCTCCAAAGAATGTGCATGACAACCGAAGGATCTTCGGCTGCACAGTCATCAGAGGGGAACCCCCACATGAAGAAGCCTCTCGTCGGCGCCCTGCTCGCCCTGCTCCTGACGGGCGCGGCAGCGGTCCCGGCCGCCGCCTCCGCACCCCGGGAGACGGTCGCGCAGGCCCCGGCGGTGACCGCCGTCGACTTCGCCGGAACGGTCGCGCTCAGCAACTGTTCAGGCTCCGTCGTCCGCACGCCCAGCTCCCTGCCGAGCGACCCCGCGCTCGTCCTCTCCAACGGGCACTGCCTGGAGACGGGCTTCCCGGCGCCCGGCCAGGTCGTCATGAACAAGCGCTCCACCCGCTCGTTCACGCTGCTCAACTCGGCCGGCACCGGCGTCGGCACCCTGCGCGCCAGCAAGATCGCGTACGGCACGATGACCGACACGGACATCTCGATCTACCAGCTGACCAAGACCTACGCGCAGATACAGAGCACGTACGGCATCAGCGCCCTGACCCTCAACGACGCCCACCCGGTGCAGGGTTCGGCGATCAAGGTGGTCTCCGGGTACTGGAAGCGGATCTACAGCTGCAACGTCGACGGCTTCGTGTACCGCATGAAGGAGGGCGACTGGACCTGGAAGGACTCGGTCCGGTACACCTCGGCGTGCAACACGATCGGCGGCACGTCCGGCTCGCCCGTGATCGACGCCACCACCGGCAAGGTCGTCGCCGTCAACAACACGGGCAACGAGAACGGTGAGAGCTGCACCGTGAACAACCCGTGCGAGATCGACGAGAGCGGCGCCGTCACCGTCCACCAGGGCATCAACTACGCCCAGGAGACGTACATCATCGTCCCCTGCATCGGCGCCGGCAACGTGATCGACCTGAACCGCCCGGGCTGCACCCTGCCCAAGCCGTAACGCCTCGACCGCACCTGCCCGCCGCCCCGAAAAGGGCGGCGGGCAGGTGCGGTTGCGGGTCGCTCAGGGCGTCATCTCGTACGCGCCCGACAGCGCCTCGACGCGCTGCCAGACCCGCTCCGACCGCGCCTCGTCGACGACGGGGCGGCGGACCGCGCCGAGCGCCCAGAGCTGCTGCTGCTCGGTCGCGGAGTCCTTGCCGTGCAGCTCGACCGCGTGCGCCGAGAAGTCACGGACGAGGACGGCGAACAGCTCGTCGAGCACGTCCTCGGCGAGACCGGTCAGGGCGGCCTGCTCCAGGACCAGCTGCCCGTGGACGACGAGCGCGAAGAGCTGGCCGACGGCGAGGAGCAGGTCGAGGTCGCGGCTCTGCTCCGCGTCGGGAGCGGCCTTGAGGACGAACTCGCAGAGCGCGTCGGCCTGTTCGCGGAAGCGGGCGACGTTCGGCACGTGGGCGTACGCCTCGTAGGCCGGGCGCCAGTCGTGGAAGCGGACCGAGCCGAGGCCGCGGGCCGGGCCCTGCCGGAACAGGAACGTGTCGTCGGCCGCGTCACGACGCGTCGGCACGGGCTCGTACGCGACCGGGTCGAGGAGGTGGTTGCGCATGAACTTCAGGATGAGCGCCAGATTGACGTGGACGGTGCCCTCCAGCTTCGGCAGGCCGCGGATCTCCACGGCGGCCTCGGCGAAGTAGTTGTCCTTCTCGAAGCCCTTGGCGGCGATCACGTCCCACATCAGGTCGATGACCTTCTCGCCCTCCGTGGTCACCTTCATCTTCGTCATCGGGTTGAAGAGGAGGTAGCGGCGGTCCTCGGGACCGGCCGTGCGGAAGTAGTCGACGGCGCGGTCGCTGAACAGCTTCATGCCGACGAGACGGACGTACGCGTCGGTCAACTCGCGCCGCACGTGCGGGAAGACGGTGACCGGCTTGCCGTACAGGATGCGGTTCTGCGCGTGGGTGACGGCCTCGTACATCGCGTGCTCGCAGATGCCGATCGAGGCGGTGCACAGGTTGAACTTGCCGACGTTGACGGTGTTGAGGGCGGCGTCGAAGGCGGCGCGGCCGGTGTGGAGGACGTCCTCGGCGGCGACCGGGTAGTCCTCCAGGCGGAACTCGCTGACGTACTTCGACGAGTCGACGACGTTCTTGACGAGGTGGTACGCCGGGTGGCGGCTGTCGGCGGCGAAGAAGACGTAGCCGTCGGGGCCCTCGACGTCGGTGCGGCGGCCGAAGACGGAGACGAGCCCGGCGGCGTTGCCGTTGCCGATGTAGTACTTGGAGCCGGTGGCGCGGAAGCCGCCCTCGCCGTCGGGCGTGAGCAGCATGTCGGTGGAGTAGATGTCGGCGCCGTGCGACTTCTCGGAGAGGCCGAAGGCGAACACCTCGCCCTGGGAGAGGAGTTCGGCGGCGCGGGCGCGGGCGGCGGCGTTGTCGCTCTGCCAGACCGGGCCGAGGCCGAGGATGGTGACCTGCCAGGCGTACCAGTAGTCGAGTCCGTAGAAGCCGAGGATCTCGTTGAGGGCGGCGATGCGGGCGGTGTCCCAGCGCTTGTCGCCCTCGTCCTCGCCGGCGGCGGAGGACGGGGTCAGGAAGGTCGCGAAGAGCCCTTCCTCGGCGGCGAAGGCGAGGAAGTCGCCGAGCCAGGCGCGGGTCCGGTAGTCCTCGATGATCCGGCGCTTGCCGCGCGCCTCGAACCAGTCCACGGTGGCGCGGAGCAGCCGGCGGGTCTCCGGGTCGAAGTGCGCGGGGTCGTAGGTGTGCGGGTTGAACAGCAGCGGGTCGGCCATGACGTCCGCCTTTCAAGGATCGAGGGGTGGGTACGGCTCGTTCAGCGGTCGGCTTCGAACCGGGCGAGCGTGGCGAGGACGTCGTCGAGCCAGGCGATCATCATCCGCTCGTACGCGATGCCGCCGCGCAGCACGGCGTGCTGGAGCTCCCGCTCGGCGTCGAGCGGCCCGTCGATCTCGTCCTCCGGGAAGTCGCGCGCCTCGCCCGCGAGGTAGTGCTCCAGGCGGTCGGTGTGCGCCCGCCGGTGCCGCCGGACCTCGCCGATGAGTGCGGCCGGATCGTCGAAGGCGGCTCCGCGGATCTTCACGGCGAGGTCGTGGCGCACGCTCTCGGGCTCGATCGGCTCGTGCAGCCACGCGGAGAGCGCGTCCCGGCCCGGTCCGGCGACGGAGTACTCCTTCTTGTCGGGACGCCCCTGCTGGGGGACGTCCCGGACGTCCACCCAGCCGTCGCTCTCCATGCGCTTGAGCACGCGGTAGATCTGCTGGTGGGTGGCGGTCCAGAAGTATCCGATGGACCGCTCGAAGCGCCGGGCCAGCTCGTAGCCGGATCCGGGCTTCTCGAGCAGGGACACGAGGATCGCGTGGTCGAGCGCCATGCGCCCGATCTTGCTATGCAACGAGTTGCATAGCAAGACGGACCGGCCCGGTGAGACACGGCTCACGGGCGTTGTCAGTGGTGGGCGATAGCTTCGAGATCGTTCGAAGGATTGCGTGACAGGGGGGAATTCATGGGTGTCGAGCGTGCGTTGAAGGTCGTTCTCGTCGACGTCAACGACGAGGTGGTGGCCGCCTGGAGGTCCGCGTTCGCGGACACGCCCGGGGTCGAGATCCGGCGGGGCTCCCTTCTGGACGTCGATGTGGACGCGTGGGTGTCCCCCACGAACGCGCGGGGCCGGATGGACGGAGGGGTCGACGCCCTCGTCAAGCGGCACCTCGGCGCCGGTGTCCAGGTGCGGGTGCAGCGGGCGATCCGCGACCGGTTCGGCGGGAGCCTGCCGGTGGGCAGCGCGGTGTGCGTCCCGTCCGGGGCGGCGGTGCCGCGCTATCTGATCTCGACGCCGACGATGCGGCAGTCCTCGCAGAACGTCAGCTCCACGATGAACGTGGCGCTGGCGTGCGCGGCGGCGTTCCAGGCGGTCCACCTGCAGAACCTGGCGAAGCCCGGCAGCATCCGCTCGGTGGCGCTCGTCGGGATGGGCGCGCGGACGGGGCAGGTGCCCGCGCAGGTGTGCGCCAATCTGATGTGGACGGGGTACACCCTGTTCCACGACCACGGCTTCGCGGACTACGACGCGTTGCGGGCGGCGGTACTGGGACAGCTGGACGACATCGAGGGCGCGGGCCCGGCGCAGCGGGTGCGGATCAAGGTGCCGGCCGCCCAGTCCCCCTCCCCCACAGCCGCGGGGCCGGCCGCCCAGACGCCCTCCCCCGCGCCCTCGGGCGACCCCTTGGGCCTGGCAGGGCTGTTCACCGGTGGCGGTGAGCCGTGGCTGCCGCTGCTCGCCCCGGTGATCGAGGCGCAGCCGGGGGCCGGCGCGTTCATCGGGCCGAAGCGGAGCCCGGAGGTGGTTCCGGTGCGCGAGCTGACGTTCCAGGCGCTCAAGCCGCATCCGCCGCACAAGTGGAGGGTGGTGGCCTTCGGGCAGAACCCGTATCCGCGGGCGGAGAGCGCGACGGGCATCGCGATGTTCGACAACACCTTCTACGACTGGAAGGACAGCCAGTTCGGCCGGGTGGTGAGCATCCGCTGTCTGATCAAGGCAGCCGCGATGTGGAAGTACGGGATCGCGAAGAAGACGCCGATCGCCGACGTCCGGGCGCTGTTGAAGAAGGAGGACACGGTCCAGCCGCCGGAGTGGTTCCAGGCGATGCTCACCCAGGGTGTGCTCCTGCTGAACGCGTCCCTCACGGCGAGTGCGGACGGGGCCGTGCCGACCGAGCAGCACACCTCGTTCTGGCGGCCCGTGGCCGAGCAGATCGTCGAGGAGATCCTCCGGGCGAAGCAGGACGCCGATGAGGAGGACCGCGGGGTGGTGTTCGCCTGGTGGGGCGCGCACGCCCGGAGTCTGAAGCGGGTCGTCCAGCGGCTGGAGAAGAAGTACCCGGGGGTGGAGGTCCGGCACCTGGACCACGTGAACCCGGCGGCGCAGGGGGACGTCTTCTGCGAGGGGGACCACTTCGCCCGGGTGAACGACGCCCTGGCGTCGGTGGGGGCCGAGCCGGTCGACTGGCTGCCGGCGAAAGGCTGGGACCAGGAGTCGGCCGGGGCCGGCGGGTCCGGCGGCGGCGGTGTCGCGGAGCGGATGGGGGCGTTCATCGCGTCGACGATGGAGCTGCACCAGCTCTATCTGGAGCGGCTCACGAGCGTCAAGGACGAGGGGCTCGTCCTGCCGCCGATCACCGGGGTGTTCGACACGCCGGTGATGGACTTCCGGAAGGCGGTCGAGCCGGTGACGCGGGTGCTCGCCAATCTGGACCGGTACGTGGAGCGGTCGAGCCGGTTCGCGGACTCCAAGGTGGCGGAGGCGGGAGCCGAGGGCGGTCTGTCGGCCGACGCGATCTCGGCGCTGTACCTGTACACGTGCGAGTCGGCGTTCTACCGCGAGATCAACGCCGTGCTGCGCTCGCCCGACCGGGAGCGGCTCGTGCCGTACCTGCCGTATCTGCGTCTGCTGTTCTCGGCGGTCGACGAACTGCCCGCCCAGACCCGTCCGTTGTGGCGCGGGGTGGCCCTCGACCTGCGCTCCCAGTACCCGCTGGGGCGCACGGTGACCTGGTGGGGCGTCTCCTCGTGCACGTCCGAGCCGAGCGTGGCCCGGTCCTTCCTCGGGAGCCGCGGCCGGCGGACCCTGTTCGAGGTGACACCGGCGCGTGCGGTGGGGATCCGGCGGTTCTCGGCGTTCACGGGCGAGGAGGAGTACATCCTCACCCCGGGCACCCAGCTGAAGGTCACCGGGGTGACGGCGGAACGCGGCGGCCTGTGCACCGTACGCCTGACGGAGCTGGAGGGGCAGGGGCTGGTGTCGTAGGGGGGCAGGAGGAACCTGTGAGGAAACCCCTCCCGGGCCCCGGAGGACCTGCGGCGAAAACCCCTCCCGGGCCGCGGCCGGCCCGGGAGGGGTGGGGGCCCGTGGGTCAGAGGGCGCCGACGATGTCCTCGACGCGGGCCTTCGCGTCGCCGAAGAGCATCGCGGTGTTCTCGCGGAAGAACAGCGGGTTCTGGACGCCCGCGTAGCCGGAGGCCATCGAGCGCTTGAAGACGATGACCTTGTTGGCCTCCCAGACGGTGAGCACCGGCATGCCGGCGATCGGGCTGCTGGGGTCCTCGGCTCCGGCCGGGTTGACGGTGTCGTTGGCGCCGATCACGAGGACGACGTCGGTGTCGGCGAAGTCGTCGTTGATCTCGTCCATCTCGAGGACGATGTCGTACGGCACCTTGGCCTCGGCGAGGAGCACGTTCATGTGGCCGGGCAGGCGGCCGGCGACGGGGTGGATGCCGAAGCGCACCTCGACGCCCTTCGCCCGCAGCTTCGAGGTGAGCTCGGCGACCGGGTACTGCGCCTGGGCGACGGCCATGCCGTAGCCGGGGGTGATGACCACGGACCGGGCCGCGCCGAGGAGTTCGGCGGCGGCCTGCGGGGTGATCTCCTGGTGCTCGCCGTAGTCGACGTCGGAGGACGCGGGCGCCTCGATGCCGAAGCCGCCGGCGATCACGGAGAGGAAGGAGCGGTTCATCGCCCGGCACATGATGTAGGACAGGTAGGCACCCGAGGAGCCGACCAGCGCGCCGGTGATGATCAGCAGGTCGTTGCCGAGCAGGAAGCCGGAGGCCGCCGCGGCCCAGCCGGAGTAGCTGTTGAGCATCGAGACGACGACCGGCATGTCGCCGCCGCCGATGGAGGCGACCAGGTGCCAGCCGAGGGCGAGCGCGAGAACCGTCACGGCGATCAGGAGCCACAGCTGCGGCGTGATCACGAACCACACGGTCAGGACGAGGAACAGGGCGAGCGAACCGAGGTTCAGCACGTTCTTGGCGGGCAGCACGAGCGGCTTGGAGCTGATCTTCGCCGACAGCTTCAGGTACGCCACGATGGAGCCGGTGAAGGTCACCGCACCGATGAACAGGCCGATGAACACCTCGGCGTGGTGGATGCCCAGCGTGCCGAGCGCGTCGAGAGCCCGGGACTCGTGCCCGCCGGGCTCGTGCTCGACGTTCAGGAAGCCGTTCCAGCTGACCAGTACGGCCGCCAGACCGACGAAGGAATGCAGCAGCGCGATCAGTTCGGGCATGCCGGTCATCTCGACGCCCCGGGCCCGCTGCAGCCCGATCAGCGCGCCGATCAGCATGGCCACGGCCATCAGGCCGAGGCCGGCGGTGCTGATGTCGCCGTCGATCGCGAGCACGATCGTCGCGACGAGCGCGACGCCCATGCCGAGCATGCCGAAGGCGTTGCCGAGCCGCGCGGACTCGTGCTTCGAGAGTCCTGCCAGCGCGAGGATGAACAGCAGCGCGGCAACGAGGTAAGCCGCCTGTGCGGCGATGGTCGCAGACATGTCAGCTCCGGTTGAACATGGCGAGCATGCGACGCGTCACCGCGAAGCCGCCGAAGACGTTGATACTGGCCAGAAGGATCGCCACGGCCGACAGCACCGTGACCGCGACGCTCGCGTGCCCGATCTGCAGGAGCGCGCCGACGACGATGATCCCGGAGATCGCGTTCGTCACCGACATGAGCGGCGTGTGCAGGGCGTGGTGGACATGCCCGATGACGTAGTAGCCGATCACGATCGCGAGCACGAAGACCGTCACGTGGGGCAGCAGTGCCGCCGGCGCGAACCCGGCGGCGAGGAAGAGCGCGAGCGCGCCGACGGCCACACCGCCGAACTTCCGCTTCGCCGTCATCGGTTCCTTCACCGGAGACGGCTTCGTCTCGGCCACCTTGGTCGCGGGCGCCGGGGCCGCCGAGACCTGCACCGGCGGGGGCGGCCAGGCCGACTCGCCCTCGCGTACGACGGTGATGGAGCGCTGCACCGGGTCGTCCCAGTCGAGGACGAGGGTCGCGTCCTTGCCGGGCGTCATCAGCTTGAGCAGGTTCACCAGGTTCGTGCCGTACAGCTGTGAGGCCTGCGCGGGCAGCCGGCCCGCCAGGTCGGTGTAGCCGATGATCGTCACGCCGTTCTCGGTGACGACCTTCTCGCCCTTCACGGTGCCCACGACGTTGCCGCCGTTGGCGGCCGCCATGTCGACGATCACCGAGCCCGGCTTCATGCTCGCCACCATCTCCGCGGTGACCAGCGTCGGCGCGGGGCGGCCGGGGATCAGCGCGGTGGTGATGACGATGTCGGCCTCTCGGCACTGCGCGCTGTAGAGCTCGACCTCGCGCGCCTTGTAGTCGTCGCCCATCTCCTTGGCGTAGCCCGTCTTGGAGACCTCGACCTCGGGGGACTCGATCGACAGGTACTCTCCGCCGAGGGACCGGACCTGGTCGGCGACCTCGGGCCGCGGGTCGGTCGCCCGTACGATCGCGCCGAGCGAGCCCGCCGCGCCGATCGCCGCCAGGCCCGCGACGCCGGCACCGGCGACGAGCACCTTCGCCGGCGGCACCTTGCCCGCGGCCGTCACCTGACCGGTGAAGAACCGGCCGAACGTGTGCGCGGCTTCGACGACGGCTCGGTAGCCGGCGATGTTCGCCATCGACGACAGCACGTCCATCGACTGCGCCCGGCTGATGCGCGGCACGGCGTCCATCGAGAGCGCCGTGAAGGGCCGGCGGCCCAGCTCTTCGACCATCTCGGGGTCGAACGCCGGGGCGAACAGCGCGATCACCGTCGCTTCGGGCCGTACCCGGTCCAGCTGTGCGGGACTCGGGGCGTTGACGCCGAGGACCACGTCGGCGGCCGTGGCATCGCCGATGCGCGCCCCGGCGGCCTCGTAGGCGCTGTCGGTGAAGCCCGCGGCGACACCCGCGCCGGAGTCGACGACCACGTCGTACCCCAGTTTGCGGATCGGCTCGATCGTGGCCGGCGTGGCCGAGACACGATGCTCACCTGCCCGCGCTTCTTTGAGGACTCCGACAATCACGAGTGTTCTCCGTTCGCTGGAGGTGGCGTCGACGGGGTGCAGACGGGGCGCAGACATCACCGAATTCGATTCGGGTTCTGAGTCCGACCAGAATCGGGCCGCCACCACCCGGATCGGAAGCGTGTGGGCGGTGATCCATCCCACATCACCCGACGGGGCGACGTCTCGCGCTCGGCGCGGGAGGCCGAGGGCCTGCGCGCGACCCCGAGCCCGACGCCACCGAGGCTCAGGCGGCGGACCTACGGGTGGCGGTGGCCGCCCGCGCGGGCCAGTGCGGGTGCAGGACGTCGATGTGGAAGTCGTGGCTGTGGCTCTGCTGCCCCGCTCCTGCGAGATGCGGGTGGTCCCGGGGGAGCTCGGGGTGGGCGTGCGGCAGTTCGGCCGGGTCGGTGCGGGGCCACAGCCGTACCGCGACCACGGTTCCGGTGAGCGCGACCGCCGTCAGGACGCCGGCCGCGACGGCCAGGCCGGCCCGCGCGGCGAGCCACCCGGCCAGCGGGTAGGTGAGGAGCCAGCAGGCGTGCGTGAGGGAGAACTGGGCCGCGAAGGCGGCGGGCAGGTCGGGCGTCGCCGCGGAGCGGCGGACGAGCCGGCCCCCGGGGGTGAGGATCGCCGAGGTCGCCGCGCCGACGAGCAGCCAGGCGACGAGGAGCGCGGGCCACGCCCACGAGCCCTTCCCGGGCCCTGCCGCGAGCCCGGCCCCCAGGAGCCCGAGCACGACGGTCATGACGACCGCGGCCGGCAGCATGAGGGCCCGGTCCCCCGCCCGGCCGAGCACCCGGGGCAGCAGCAGAGCCACGAGCATGGAGCCCGCCCCGTACGCGCCGAGCGCGAGCGACACGTCCCCGGCGGAGCCGCCCAGGGTGTCGCGGACCAGGACCACCGTGTTGACCAGGACCATGGCACCCACGGCGGCGACGACGAGATCGAGGGCGAGCAGGGCGCGCAGCCGAGGGGTGGCGAGGAAGAGGCGCGTCCCGAAGGCGGCCTTGGCGTACGCCCCGCCGGTGCGCTCGACCGGCGGGGGCTTGGGCAGCAGGACCGAGACGACCAGCACGCTGGAGGCGACGAAGCCGGCGGCGGTGCCGGTGAAGAGCCACGGGTACGAGACGAGGGACAGCAGGGCCGCCGCGAGCGCCGGGCTGAAGAGGCTCTCCAGGTCGTACGCGAGCCGGGAGAGCGACAGCGCCGTGGTGTAGTCGCGTTCCTCGGGCAGCACCTCGGGGATGGTCGCCTGGAAGGTCGGGGTGAAGGCGGCGGAGGCGGCCTGGAGCAGGAAGACCAGCGCGTACACCTGCCAGACCTGCGTCACGAACGGCAGGGCCAGCGCGACGGCGACCCTGATCAGGTCCATGGAGACGAGCAGTGCCCGTCTGGGCAGGTGATCGGCGAAGGCGCTGATGAGCGGTGCGATGCCGACGTACGCCACCATCTTGATCGCCAGTGCCGTACCGAGGACGGCGGAGGCGTTTCCGCCCGCGAGGTCGTACGCGAGCAGGCTCAGCGCGACGGTCGCGAGGCCGGTGCCGACGAGGGCGACCACCTGGGCGGTGAAGAGGTGGCGGTAGGTGCGGTTCCTCAGGACGGACAGCATGGGGGCACCCCTCGGTCGGCGGCGGGCCACTTCACCGTAACCGACACGTGCATACATGCGCACCTGTTGACTTGTCGCCGGGGCTCGGAGCCGCGGTCAGTCGTGCCAGGGCTCGCCCGTCACCTGGTGATCGGCGTGGCTGACGGCCTCCACGACCATGCGCTTCATGTGCCCGTCCGGCAGCGAATACACCACGCGGCGGCCTTCCTTGCGCGACTCGACGAGACCGCCGAGCCGCAGCTTCGCCAGGTGCTGGCTCACCGCGGGCCGGGCGGCGCCCACCGCCTCGGCGAGGGCGCTCACGTCCGACTCCCCGCGGGACAGCAGCCACACGATGTGGAGCCGGGTGGGGTCGGCGAGCTGGGCGAAGACACGCGCCGCCGCGTTGAGCTCGCTGACGCCCGGGGTGCGCTGATGCGCATCGGGTGCGGTTGAGGTTCCCTCGCGTGAAGCCATGAGGGAATGGTAGGCACGCGGGGGCGGAGGCGGTCCGGATGGGCTCAACGGACCGCGGACCGCCTCGGGCCGGGCCGGGCCGGATGGGCTTACGGGACCGCCTCGGGCCGGGCCGGTCCGAGAGGCTTACCGGACCGCCTCGGGGCCGGGCCGGTCCGACGGGCTTAACGGACCGCCTCGGGCCGGGCCGGGCCGAGAGGCTTACCGGGCCGCCTCGGGCCGGGCGCGGCGCCAGGCGCCGTCCGCGAGGAGACGCAGGCCGTTGAGGCCGACGAGGACCGTGGACCCTTCGTGACCGGCGACGCCAAGCGGCAGGGGGAGGGTGCCGGCCAGGTCCCAGACGACCAGGACGGCGATGAACGCACCCGCGAGGACGAGGTTCTGGACGACGAGCCCGCGGGCCCGGCGGGAGAGGCCGATCACGGTCGGAATGGTGGCGAGTTCGTCGCGTACGACGACGGCGTCGGCGGTCTCCAGGACCAGGTCGGAGCCGGCGCGGCCCATGGCGACACCGGTGTGCGCGGCGGCGAGTGCGGGGGCGTCGTTGACGCCGTCTCCGACGACCAGGACCTTGGCGCCGGCGCCCTGGAGCTCGTCGACGGCGGCGACCTTGTCCTGCGGCAGCAGGCCGGCGCGGACGTCGGTGATGCCGACCTCGGCGGCGAGACGGGCGGCGGCGCGCGCGTTGTCACTCGGGATGGAGCCCTCGGCCTGCTCCCACCAGCTCCGTCTGCTGCGCAACCTCGGCCTGGTGACCGGTGAACGCCACGGCCGCTCGATCGTCTACGCGCTCTACGACAACCACGTCGCCGAACTCCTCGACCAGGCGCTCTACCACGTCGAGCACCTCCGCACGGGCCTCCGCGACCTCCCTCCGGAGCTCGCGGCTCCGGCGGCCGCAGAGTAGTCACGGCCCTGCGACACCACAGCGGCGTCCGCCCCGGCAGGTGTGCCGACCGGGTCGGACGCCGCTGTCGTACCGTCAAAAGACGTTCAGGAGAGGTCAGAAGACGTCAGGAGACGGTGATGAACTTGGCGATGCTCGGCACCCCCTGGGCGTCCAGGGCGAAGAACATGTAGGTGCCCGGCAGGACGACGCCCTTGTCGGCCGGGAGGGAGACCGTGTACGTGCCGGTCCCCGCGGCCGTGGAGGTCAGCGGGACCCGCCGCTGGTCGTTGTCCGTGGAGTGGGTCGCGGCCGCGGCCCGCATCAGCACGAAGGAGGCGACCGGTCCCTCGGTGCCGACGGTCAGCGAGGTGCCGGCGGCGGCCCGGGGCGGCACGCCGCCGGTGATGACGGGACGCGGCTTGGGCGAGCCGTCCGCGTTGAGCAGGTACGGCGGGGTGAACACGGCCCCGTCGGCGTGGTTCGTGGCGCAGTCACCGCACAGGCCGCCGCCGCCGGAGAAGATCCGCCCGTCGGGCAGCAGGTTCGCCACGCTGTGATAGTTCCGCGGGATCGCCATGCTGGCGAGCGGGGTGAAGCGTCCGGTGGCCGGGTCCCACAGCTCGGGCGTCAGCACGGACGTGGCGTCGCTGAACGGCACGGGGTACGCCTGCCCGCCGAACACCGCGACCTTGCCGTCGGGCAGGACGACGCTGTTGCCGAAGGCGCGGGCGTAGCCCATGTCGCCGGTGCGCGCGGCCTGGACCTGACCGCCGTCGACGTTCACGGTGTACGCGCGCCGGGTGGCAGGCGTGTTCTCGTACGCGGGCGAGCCGCCCAGGGTGAGCAGCTTGCCGATGTCGTACGCGACGGCGTTGCCGGTCATGGCGTCCTGGCTGTCGCCGCGGGTGCCGGCGGAGGTGATGCTCCCGGTCCCGTCGGTCGTGATCCAGTTCATCTGCTTGCTCGGGCCCAGCTGGAGCACCTTGCCGCCCGAAGTGGCATACAGCCACATGTGGTTGTCGGCGCGGTAGGGGCCGCGGGGGTCGGCCGTCATCGCCGGGACGGCGGGGACGCCGGGGAGCTTGCGCCAGGTGCCGGTGTCCGGGGACCAGACCTCGCCGGACTTGTCGCCCGCGGTTCCGCTCCAGGATCCGCCGAGGACGAAGGCCTCCCCGGTGGAGAGCAGGGTCATGGCCTGGTAGCCGCGCGCGATGTTCATGTCGGTGGTCGCGGACCAGGCATCGGTGGCGGGGTCGTAGATGCTCGCCTTCTCCGCGTTGCTGCCGCCGGTGACCAGGACCCGGCCGTCGGCGAGCATCGCTATGCCCGGGCAGAACATGTCGTGGCCGGTGTTGTCGATGCGGCGCTGGGTGACCCGGCCCGTCTTCAGGTCCAGGATCGCGGTCTGGGTGTAGCCGTTGCTGCCGCCGAAGCGGTCGACCGCGTACGCCGACCAGGCGAGGAGCTTGTCGCCCGGCAGGACGGCGGTGGCCACCGGCACCAGGGGGAAGCCGGTGATCCGGCTCCAGGAGCCGTGGGCGGCCGGGTTGGCCGGTCCGCTCAGGCGTATCTCGGCGGCGGAGGTCCAGGGCCCGCGGTTTCCGGCCTCGCTCGTCAGGGTCAGGCGTATGTAGCGGGCGCTGGCGCCGCGGGTGAAGGTGGCGGTCTTGACGGTGTCGTCGTCGCGCCAGGTGCCCGTGGCGACCGGTGCGCCGAAGGCGGTGCCGTCGGTGCTGGTGGTGACGGTGTACGCGCCCGCGCGCCCGTTGATGCCGTCCTTGCGGGGCTGGTAGACGAGCGCCGAGACCGCCGCCGTACGGTGCATGTCGACGGTGATGCTGTGCGGCAGCGGCGCCGGGGTCCCGGACCACCTGCTGTGCCAGATGGTGGCCGCGTCACCGTCGAGGACGTTCGCCGCGCGACCGTTCTCCTTGCCTGTCTCCTCGTCGCTCGCCGTCGCGGTCCATCCGGTCCGGGGCAGGTCGACGGTGGCCGCGGGGGTTCCGGGGTCGCCGAGGAGGTTGAGCTCCGCTGCCGAGGTCCACGGGCCGCGGTTGCCGGCCTCGGTCTTGGCGGTGAGCCGGACGAACCGCACGCCCTGCGGGGCGAATCCGAGGGTCTTGGCGCTGGGATCGTCCGCGAGGGTGCCGGTGGCGACGGGACTGCCCCAGTTCTGGCCGTCGGCGCTCACGCTGATGCTGTACTCACCGACGCGCCCGTTGATCCCGACGGTGCGGGGCTGGTAGACGAGCGCCGAGACCACCGCCGTACGGTGCATGTCGACGGTGATGCTGTGCGGCAGCGGCGCCGGGGTCCCGGACCACCGGCTGTGCCAGATCGTGGCCGCGTCACCGTCGAGGACGTTCGCCGCGCGGCCGTTCTCCTTGACGGTCTCCTCGTCGCTCGCCGTCGCGGTCCATCCGGTCCGGTCGAGCTTGGGAGCCGTCGGCTCCATGGCGTTCGCCGGGGCCACACCGTGGTGCGGCGACTGCTTCGCCGTCTGCTGCTCAAGGGCCCCCGGCGCCGGTGTGGGTTTCGGCCGGCTGATGCCCGGCCCCGTACTCGCCACGCCCAGCAAGGGGGTGAGCCCGACGAGCAGCGCACCGAGGGCGAAGGCGATGTACAGGGGGGAGCGTCGGAATGCTCCGGCAAGGGCGCGTATGCGTCTGAGCTGCAATCGGACCTCCTGGGCGAGCCGTGAACCGCTGCGGACCCCTAGAACATAGGTCAGAACGGTCCAACTCGACCGCGAAACAGAGCAGTTGCCCCAAACCCGCGCTGCCCGCACTTGGGCCGCCACCCTAGGCGCCACCACGGGACACCAGTTCGACATGCGGCATGAGGACAACCACCCTCCGGTCGCCCCTGGGAGGAGATCCACTGGAGGGCGCCGGCTCCTTGAATACCCGTGTGTTCGGGGTCGTGGAGTGTGTCCGTCACGGAAGCAGCTCGGCGATCGCCCGCGCCGCTTCGCGGGCCGTGCGGCCCACGCCCACCAGAGTGGCCGACGCCGGGCCCGTCCAGTCGCCGTAGCCGACGAGGTGGATGCGGGGGGCGGTGGTGCACTGGGTGCCGTGGGTGGGGATGCGGCCGTCGGGGGTGCGGAGGGCGAGGGGGGCGAGGTGGGTGAGGGCGGGGCGGAAGCCGGTGCACCAGATGATGGCGTCCGCCTCCGCGGTCATGCCGTCGGCCCACGCCACTCCGGTCGGGGTGAGGCGGTCGAACATGGGGGTGGCCTTGAGGAGGCCGGCGTCGCGGGCTTCGCGGACGGGTGGGACGGCCACGATGTCGCCGAGGGCGGAGATGCCGCCGGTGTCGGGGCGGCCTTCGTCGAGGGCGCGGCGGCGGGCCGTGGCGGCGTCGAAGAGGGCGCGGCCGTCGATGTCGTCGGGGAGGTAGCGGGGTTCGCGCAGGGTGGCCCAGGTGAGCTGGGTGTCGTGCGCGAGGTCGGCGGCGATCTGGGCGCCGGAGTTTCCGCCTCCTACGACGATGACCCGTCGGCCTGAGAACGTCGCCGCGTTGTCGTACTCGACGGTGTGGAGTTGGCGGCCCTGGAAGTCCGTCTGGCCGGGGATCGACGGTACGAAGGGGCGGGACCACGTGCCGGTGGCGCTGATGACCGCGCGGGCGTGCCAGGAGTCCGAGTCCGTCTCTATGCGGAGGAGTTCGCCCTCGTCGTGGACACCGCGGACGCGTACGGGGCGGACTACGGGCAGGTCGTACCGCTGCTCGTAGTCGGTGAGGTACTCGACGACGTGTCCCGCTTCGGGGAACTGCTCCCCCGGCTGGGGCGGCATGATGCGGCCCGGGAGCGAGGAGTACGCCGCCGGGGAGAACAGGTGGAGGGAGTCCCACGCGTGCCGCCAGGCGCCGCCCGGTGCCGTGCCCGCGTCCAGGACGACGAAGTCGAGGCCGGCTCGGCGCAGGTGGTAGCCGGCGGCGAGTCCGGCCTGGCCTCCGCCGATCACCACAACGTCGAACGTCCTGCTCATGTCGGGGACTTCCCTTCCTCGGTGGCGGCGATCGGGTGACGCCGCGGCAGCTTACTTGCGGTGGTGCGGCTACGTACGAGTAGCGGCGAGGGCTGCGACAGCGGCGACCGCCGCCAGCAGGGCGAACAGGTGGGGGTACCCGCCGAGCGAGCCCGCGAGGGCCGCGCTCGCGAAGGGGGCGAGTGCGCCGGCGGCGGTCGGAAGCGCTCCGAGGAGGCCGGACAGCCTCCCGTAGTGGGCCGCTCCCCACCTGTCCGTGACAGCGGTGGCCTGGGCGAGGGTGAGGTTCCCTCGGATCATGCCGGTCGCCATGGAGAGAGCGACGACCAGGGGGTAGGGACCGGGGATCGCGGCCAGGGCTGCGGTCATGAGGGCGCCGGAGGCGATGAGTACCGCGAGGCGCATGCGGGGCCCGGTGCGGCGGGCGAGCAGCGCGTAGAAGAGGCGCCCCAGGGTCTGGCCCGCCCCGCCGAGGCCGAGGGCCAGGGCGGCGGCCGTCAGGGAGAACCCTCGCTCGACCATCAGCGGTACGAGCGCGATGACGACCGCGTACATCGCGAAGGCCGAGAGCGTCAGGGCGGCGACGAGCATGCCGAACGGGCTGCTGCGAGCGATGCCGGAGGCGTCGGCGTGTTCCTTGGCCGCCGGCGACGCGGCCGGCCATGGGGCGTTGAGGGCTGTCGCGTGCGCAGGGATCGTGACCGCCGCGAGCACCAGGGCGAGGACGAGGTACGTGTCCCGCCAGCCCAGCCGGTCGGCGAGGGCCGCGGTGAGCGGGGCGAAGGCGGTGGAGGCGAGACCGCCGGCGAGCGTGACGACGGTGAGTGCGCGGACGTGGTCGGGAGCCCACCAACGGGTCAGGGCGGCGAAGGCCGGCTGGTAGAACGTCGCGGCCATGGCCATCCCCGCCACGGCCCAGCCGATGAAGAACGCGATGAGGTTGGGTGCGGTGGCGATGAACACGAGGCTCGTGCCGCCCAGGACGGATCCCGTCGTCATGACCGCCCGAGGGCCTCGGCGGTCGATGACCCTGCCCACGACGATGCCGGAAAGGGCCGAAACGACGAGCGCCAGCGAGAACGCGCCCGTGGTCGCGCGTGCGGACCAGCCCGTCGTGGTCGTGATCTCCGAGTTCAGGACGGGGAAGGCGTAGTAGAGGATGCCCCAGCTCGTGATCTGGGTCAGGCAGAGAGCCCACAGCGCCCGGCGCGGTCGCCCCTGGGCAGGGACGAGCGGCCGGGCGGCTGCGACCGGTGACATCGGGTCAGCTGCCGACGGGTCGGCCGGCGAGCCCGATGGTCCCGATCTGGAGGATCTCCGGGGCGGGGGCGCCGCAGCAGCTGCCGCCCTCCTCCTCTTCGGCAGGGGCGTCGAAGAGGCCGGAGCCGCCGCACACGCCGGTCTCCGGCAGCGTCAGCTCGACGCGCTCGGCGGCCTCGTGGTCACCCGCGAGGGCCGCCGCGATCGAGCGGACCTGCTCGTAGCCGGTCATGGCCAGGAAGGTGGGCGCGCGGCCGTAGGACTTCATGCCGACGAGGTACACGTCCTTCTCGCCGTGCGAGAGCTCCTTGGCCCCGTGGGGGTAGACGGTGCCGCACGAGTGGACGTTGGGGTCGATCAGCGGCGCTAGGTCGACGGGGGCCTGGAGCCGTGCGTCCAGGTCGAGGCGGAGCTCGTCGAGGAAGGAGAGGTCGGGGCGGAAACCGGTGAGGGTGATGACCTCGTCGACGGGCTCGGTGCGCGTGCCGTCCTCCGCGACGAGCGTGAGCGTGCCGTCGGCGTTCGCCTCGATCTCGGCGATGCGGAAGCCGGTCACGGCGTCGGCGTGGCCGGCGTCGACCGCGGCCTTGGCCGCGAGACCGAGGGCGCCGCGGGCCGGGAGCTGGTCGGACGAGCCGCCTCCGTACGTGGAGGAGGTGACGCCGCGGCGCAGGACCCACAGGGCGCGCGTGCCCGGCGTGGACGCGGCGAGGTCGGCGAGGGAGACGAGCGCGGTGAAGGCGGAGGCGCCGCTGCCCACGACCGCGGTGCGCTTGCCGGCGTACCGGGCGCGGGTCTCGGTGTCGCGGAGGTCGGGCACCCGGTAAGCGATGTGCTCCGCGTGGGCGCGCTCGCCCACGGCGTGCAGGCCGTTGCCGCCGGCCGGGCCGGGCTTGGCCCAGGTGCCGGAGGCGTCGATGACGGCGCGGGCGAGGAGACGGAGCTCGGATCCGTCGGCGGCGACGGCCTGCACGGTGAACGGCTGCTCGTCTCGGTCGGCGTCCACGACGCGGTCGCGGCCGGCGCGGGAGACGCCGGTGACGGTCGTTCCCAGGCGGACGCGGTCGCCGAGTGCGTCGGCAAGGGGGCGGAGGTACGAGTCGGCCCAGTCGCCGCCGGTCGGGTAGGAGGCGCCGTCGGGCCGCTGCCACCCGTTCGCCGCGAGGAGCTTCTCGGCGGCCGGGTCGATGACCTCGTCCCAGGTGGAGAACAGCCGCACGTGGGACCAGCCGCGCACGGCGGCTCCGGCGGCGTCCCCCGCTTCGAGCACCAGGGGGTTCAGGCCCCGGTCCACGAGGTGGGCTGCGGCTGCGAGGCCAATGGGGCCCGCGCCGATGACGACGACGGGGAGTTCAGCGGCATCGATGGTGGTCATCGGGGCTCTGTCCTTCGCTGTCGGCGGGAGGATCCCCGCTCCACTGATTAGACGAGTATCTAATCTGAGGCCAGCTTGCCGCACACATCGACAAGTGTCAACATAGAAGAATGTCGAATAAACGTCCCGCGGCCACCATCGAGGCGGCATCGACGGCCTGCTGCGAGCCGCTCGACTCCGGCGCCCTCTCCGAGGGCGACGCCGAGTACGCGGCGACGCTGTTCAAGGCGCTCGCCGACCCCGTTCGCCTGCGCCTGTTCTCGCGCGTCGCCTCACACCCCGCCGGGGAAGCATGCGTGTGCGACATCTCGGACGTCGGCGTCTCACAGCCGACCGTCTCCCATCACCTGAAGAAGCTGCGCGAGGCCGGACTCCTGACCTCCGAACGGCGCGGCACCTGGATCTACTACCGGGTCGCACCGCAGCCCGTGGCGACCATGTCCGCCCTTCTCGCGCTGGGTAGTTGACGTCCAGTCACCGCGCACCCGGATCGGGCAACCCATTGCGGCCGTAATTCGACACATGCAAAAATAGAAGAATGTCGAACCTGAGTGCGGCTCCCGAGGTCACCCTTCCGCCGCAAGGGGCGGTCCCCTGTTGCTCTCCGCTCATCTCGGCGGAGCTCTCGGCGTTGGATGCCGAGCGACTGGCCAACCTCTTCAAGGCACTGGCCGACCCGGTCCGGCTGAGGCTGCTGTCGCGCGTGGCCTCCCACCCCGCCGGCGAGGCGTGCGTCTGCGACATCGCGGACGTGGGCGTCTCGCAGCCGACGGTCTCCCATCACCTGAAGAAGCTGCGCGAGGCCGGGCTGCTCAGCTCCCAGCGTCGGCGCAGCTGGGTCTACTACCGAGTGGACCCGGACGTCTTCGCCGCCCTGGCGTCCGTTCTCGCCATGCCCGCCCGCGTCTGACACACAGACGCGAAGCGGACGGGCATCGCGTACGGGGGATGATCGCGATGCCCGCCCGCGGTCTCAGGTGGGTTGTACGGTGTGCACCGTGGTGTCGGCGAGACCGACGCCTCGATAGGGGCCCGCGTCCAGCCCCTCCGACGGGGTGAAGAGGTTCAGATGCAGCGGGGCCGCCACGGCCGCCGCTTCCCCGTCCACCGGCGCGTAGGACAACAGCAGCGTCGGGTCGGTGAGTTCCGAGAAGCGAACCACCCGGTCGGCCTGGTGCGATCCGCTTCCCGGCTCCAGCAGCTGTCCCGGTACGGCGGTGAAGCCGAGCCGCGACTTGAAGCTGAACAGTCCTGGTTTGACCACATGGCCGTAGAGGTTGATGTCCCGGCCGAGCGAGGCCCAGCGCCGCTTCCTGGCGCGCGCCTCGCGCAGCATCTCCCAGTACAGAAGTCGGGCCAGGCTGTCATGCCGCCGGTCCGAGCTCACGGCCGAGAAGCGCGCGCGGATCTCGTCCTTGGCCGGGACGTCCTGGTTCAGGCAGGCAGCCACGAGCGTGCCGTGCGAACGAATCGTGACCGCGCGGTAGGTCTCGGCCTCGGCGAGGATGTTCCCCCGCTGTTCGACAGCGATGGCCCACCCGTGACGCATGGCCGCGACCTGGCGCTCGTACAGCTCCAGGAACTCGTCCAGCAGGCCGGCCGTCAGCGGCTCCGAACGGACCTGCAGATCGCCCTCGGCGGCCCTGCGATAGGCCGTCCGGATGTCGTAGCGATCCTTCCGGGGAAGCGTCCCGAGGTACTGCTCCTCGGAGTCCAGGACCTCGGCCCGCCAGGCGACCACCTGCGGCTTGGGCAGGAACCCGGCCTCCCTCAGCCGGGTCCAGGACTCCGCGGGCGGGTCCTGGACCCTGATGAGGTCCACCTTGTCCTCGTACGCCCGCCAGCCGCCGCTCAGCGCCTGGTCGACGTCGACGAGGGCCATCGGCAGGCCCATGGAGCTGACGATCACGAGACCGCCGCCGGGCTGGGGCGCGCGGGGGCCAGGATCTCGGCCTCGGCCTTCGCGTCGTCGCCCCGGGAGGACGACTTGAACCCGCGCAGTCTGAGGCTGTTGGTCACGACGAAGATGCTGGAGAGCGCCATCGCCGCACCCGCGATCATCGGGTTGAGAACACCGGACGCCGCGAGGGGGATGCCGGCGAGGTTGTAGACGAACGCCCAGAACAGGTTGCCCTTGATCGTCCCGAGCGTGCGCCGCGAAAGGCGGACCGCGTCGGCGGCATCGCGCAGGTCTCCGCGTACGAGGGTGATGTCGCTCGCCTCGATGGCGGCGTCGGTGCCGCCGCCGATCGCGATGCCGAGGTCGGCCTGGGCCAGCGCGGCGGCGTCGTTGATGCCGTCGCCGACCATGGCCACGTTGCGGCCTGCATCCTGCAGGCGGCGCACCACGGCGGCCTTGTCCTGGGGCAGGACCTCCGCCTCGACTTCGGTGATGCCCATCTCGTCGGCGATACGGCGGGCAGCGCCCTTGCTGTCGCCGGTCAGCAGGATGGGGTTGAGGCCCAGGCCGCGCATCTCGTCGATGGCACGGCGGCTGGTGGGCTTGGCCTCGTCGGCGACGAGGAGGAGTCCGCGCAGGCGCCCGTCCCAGCCGACGGCCACGGGAGTGTGGCCGCTGCCTTCGATCTCGGCGAGGCGGCTCCGGAGGCTGTCCGGCGTGCTCATCCGTTCACCGACCCAGCCCGGTCGGCCGACGATGATCTCGCGGCCGTCGACCGTGCCCACCACGCCGAAGCCGGCGCTGGCCTGGAAGTCGGCGACCGTGGGCAGGTCCGGGGTCACGTCCCTGGCAGCGGTCGTGACCGCGGTGGCGATGGGGTGCTCGGAGGAGTGCTCCAACGCGCCTGCGAGGGTCAGCAGTTCGTCGCGGGTGGTGCCCTCGGCACAGACGGTCTCGACGAGCCGCATCTTGCCGGTGGTGACCGTGCCGGTCTTGTCGAGGAGGACGGTGTCGATGCGGCGGGTGGATTCCAGGACCTGGGGTCCGCGGATCACGATGCCGAGCTGGGCGCCGCGCCCGGTGCCGACGAGGAGGGCGGTCGGGGTGGCGAGCCCGAGGGAGCACGGGCAGGCGACGACGAGGACGGCCACGGCCGCGGTGAGCGCGACGGCCGCGTCCCCGCCGTTGCCGATCCAGAACCCGCCCACGCAGAAGGCGATGGCGACGACCACGGGGACGAAGATGGCGGCGATCCGGTCGGCGAGCCGCTGCACGGGCGCCTTGCCCGCCTGGGCTTCGGAGACGAGCCGGCTGATGTGGGCGAGCTGGGTGTCCGCACCGACTCGCTCGGCCCGGACCGTCAGACGGCCGCTGGTGTTCACGGTGGCACCGACGACACTGTCGCCGACGGTCACCTCCTGCGGGACGCTCTCCCCCGTCAGCATCGACGCGTCGACCGCGGAGGTGCCTTCCACGACCACGCCGTCGGTGGCGATCTTCTCCCCGGGGCGGACCACGAACTGGTCGCCGACGCGGAGTTCGCCGATCGGGATGGTGACCTCCTGGCCCGCACGCACGGCGGTGACGTCCTTGGCTCCGAGTTCGAGCAGGGCGCGTACCGCGCTGCCCGCCCGACGCTTGGCGCGGTGTTCCGCGTAGCGGCCGACCAGGACGAAGAGCGTGAGGGAGGTGGCGACCTCCAGGTAGATGTGGTGCAGGCCCTGGCCCGGGGTGGGGGTCATCAGGAACGGCATCTGCATGCCGGTGATGCCGGCGTAGCCGAAGAACAGGGCGTACAGGGACCAGCCGAAGGAGGCGAGGACGCCGACGGACACCAGCGTGTCCATCGTCCCGCCGGCCTGCTTGAGGTTCTTCCAGGCCGCTGTGTGGAAAGGCCAGGCGCCCCAGATCGCGACCGGGGCGGCGAGGGTGAGCGACAGCCACTGCCAGTTGTCGAACTGGAGCGGCGTCACCATGGCCATCGCGATGACCGGCACGGTGAGCGCGAGGCAGATGAGGATGCGCCGGCGCATGGCCGCCAGTTCGCGGTCCGCGGCCTCCTCGGCCGTCTCCGCGTTGTTCGACGCGGAGGCCGCCGCCTCGGGGGGCGGCGGAAGCTCGGCGGTGTAGCCCATCTTCACGACGGTGTCGATGAGGTCGTCGACCGAGTGCCGCTCGTCGAAGCTCACGTGGGCCCGTTCGAGGGCGAAGTTGACCTCGGCGGTCACACCCTCGAGGCGGTTGAGCTTCTTCTCGATCCGAGCCGAGCAGGCACCGCAGGTCATGCCGCCGATGTCGAGCGTGACCACGGCTGGTGCCGTCGTGGCAGTGCCTGCCATGACTGCGTACTCCTTAAGACGGTGGACTGGGGGTTACAGAGGCGGCAGCGCGCTGCCGAGCAGGTACGAGATGCCGAAGCAGGCGACGAGGCCGACGGCGAAGAGGGCGAGCTTGGCGGACGGGTTCACGCGGCCGTTCCGGCGAACTCGTATCCCGTGCGCTCGACGGCGGCCTGGACCGACTCGGCGTTGACGCCCCCGGGCGCGGTGACGGTGACCCGGCCGGCCTTGTGGTCGACGACCACCTCGGCGCCGTCGCCGAGGTCCGTCTCGATGGCGGTACGGATGCGCTTGGCACAGCCACCGCAGGTCATGCCGCGGACGTCGAAGACGGTGGTGGCGGTGTCGCTCATGAGGTGCTCCGTTCGTTGGTGGTCTTCAGGTCGGTGGTCTTCAGGTAGGTGCCGATGCGGTGCAGCGCCTGAGCGATGTCGTCGGCGCTGACCGCGTACGAGAGGCGCACGTGGTCGGGGGCGGCGAAGTCCCGCCCGGGCATGACCGCGACACCCGCGTGTTCGAGGAGGTCGCGGGCGACCGTGACCGCGTCGTCGCCGGGCCCGGTGTAGAGACCCCGGACGTCGACGAAGGCGAAGAATCCGCCCTGGGGTCGGCCGGTCAGCCGCAGAGGCGGCAGGCCGGCGAGACCGTCCCTCATCAGCGTCCGCCTGGCGTCGAGCTCCGCCGCGCGGCGGGCGAGCTCCGTGTCCGTGTCGCCGGTCAGGGCGGCGAGCGCGGCGTACTGGGAGATGGAGGAGGGGGCGGAACTGGTGTGTCCCTGTACGGCCGAGAGGGCTGCGGCGACGGGCGCGGGAGCGGCGGCGAAGCCGATGCGCCAGCCGGTCATCGCGTACGTCTTGGAGAAGCCGCCGATGGTGACCGTCCGTTCGGCGACATCCGGGCCGAGGGAGGCCACGCTCGTGAAGGTGGCTCCCTCGTGGACCAGGTCTCCGTAGATCTCGTCGCTGACGATGACGAGGTCGTGCTCGACGGCGACGGCCGTCAGCGCCTGGAGTTCCGAGCGCTCGTGGACGACGCCGGTCGGGTTCGAGGGGCTGTTGAGGAGGAGGACCCTGGTCTTCGGGGTGATCCGCTCCCTGAGCGCCTCGGGGGTGAGCTTGAAGCCGGTGCCGGCGGTGTCGACGACGACGGGTACGGCCCCGGCGAGGGCGATCATGTGCGGGAAGCTCACCCAGTACGGGGCCGGGAGGATCACCTCGTCGCCGGGCTCGCAGAGCACGGTGAAGATCTGGGCGAGGGCCTGCTTGGCGCCGTTCGTGGTGACGATCTGGTTCGCCTCGTAAGAGCAGCCCCAGTGGGTGGCGAGCCGCTGGGCGATCGCCTCGCGCAGGGGTCCGATACCGGCGACGGGCGTGTACCGGGTGTGACCCTCGGCGATCGCCCGGCGTGCCCCGTCCGCCGCCTGCTCGGGTGTGGGGAAGTCGAGCTCGCCGCCGGTGAGGTTGATGATGTCGGCGCCGTCCGCAAGCAGGGCTTTGACGTGCGCGTCCAGGGCGGCGGTGCTGGAGGCGGGCAGGGTCCGCGCGCGGGTACTGAGCACGGGCCCTACTCCGCCTTCACGTCGAACGTGGCGGTGGACGCCTTGCCGGAGGCCGGCGTGACGACGACCGAGACCAGCCACTCACCGGGCATGCCCATGACGAGCTTCGTCTCGTAGCCGTCGCCCTGGGCGCTCGCCTCCTGATGGCCGCCCTTCATCTTCATGTTGGGCATCTCCGGGGTGATCTCGACCTTCGCGCCCTCCACGGCCTTGCCCGCCGCGTCCTTGACGGTGACGGTCGCCGTGGCCGCCGCGCCGCCGCCCTTGGCCGGGCAGGGGCTGACCGCGAGGGTGATCTCCAGGCCCGCGTCGGTCTTCGTGCCGTGGCAGTTCGCGTCGAGGGGGGTACCGCCGGTGCTGCCGCCGGCCGAGGCCGAGGTCGTACTGCATCCGCTGAGGAGGACCGCGGCCAGAGCCGCGCTCGTCACGGCGGCCAGGCGCACCGCCTTCGTGCCGCGTACGGCGGGCCGGGTGACGGCCGTGCGCCGGGTCATCTGTGCTCCTTGAATGGTGGGCGGGTGCGGGTCAGCCGCAGCAGGAGGACTTCTTCGGGGCGGCGGCCTCGGTCGTCTCGGCGGCCGGCTTCGGGCCGCAGCACGAGGACTTCTTGGGGGCCTCGGCGGCGTCGGCGGCGGGCTTCGGGCCGCAGCAGGACGACTTCTTCGGGGCGGCGGCCTGCTCGGCCTTCTCCGCCTCGGCGGGGGCGGCGGGCGCGGCGGCCTCAGCGGCCGGCTTCGGGCCGCAGCACGACGACGCCTTCGGCGCCTCGACCGTCGGGGCCGCGTTCCCCTGGGCGGCGTCCCAGAACATGTTCCCGAGGTTGGTGTCAGACATGAGCGTTGTCCTTTCCGTTGGTGCTTCCGGTGGTGTTCTTGCCGGTGCGGCCCTCGTGGGCCTGGCAGAGCTCGGTGAGACGCCCACCCGCGGTGAGCAGTTCGACGGGGCGGCCGGACTCGACGATGCGGCCGTCCTCCAGGACGAAGACCTGGTCGAGGTCCTCGATGAGGGTCAGCCAGTGGGCGACGACGATCGCCGTACGGCCTTCGAGGAGGCGCCGGATCGCGCCGAAGACCAGGCGCTGGCGGTCGGGGTCGACGCTGGAGATGGCCTCGTCGAGGACGATGATGCGCGGGTCGACGAGCATGGCCCGCGCGAGGGCGATGATCTGGCGCTCGCCGACGGACAGGCGCGAACCTCTCTCGCCGACCCGGGTCCTGTAGCCGTCGCGCAGGCCGGAGATCACCTCGTGGGCACCGACGGCCTTGGCCGCCTCGACGACCTGCTCTTCGGTGGCGTCGGGCCGGCCGAACAGGATGTTCTCGGTGACCGTGCCGTCGAAGAGCTGGGCCTCCTGGGTGACCAGGAGCACCTGGGAGCGGACCGAGGCGCTGCTGATGTCGGCGAGGTCGTGGCCGTCGATGCGGACGGCGCCGCTCGTCGGCGTGTACAGGCGGACGAGCAGCTGCATCAGGGTGCTCTTGCCGGCGCCGCTGGTGCCGACGATGCCGATGTGCCGGCCCGGCTCGGCGTGCAGGCTGATGCCGTGGAGGACGTCGGGCCCCTCGCCGTACGCGAAGGTGACGTCGTCGACGTCGACGGCTCCCTCGACGGGCGGCAGGGTGCCGGAGCCGCTCTGCTCCTCCTCCAGATCGAGCACGTCGAGGATGCGCTGCGCGGAGGCGGCGATGTCGGACGTCTGGCCCAGCTGGTTGGCGAGGTCGCGGACGGGGTTGAGCATGCGCTTGACGAAGAGCGCGAAGGCGGCGAGGGTGCCGGCCGCCAGCGCGGTGCCGGAGGCCATGCCCATGGACGCCATCATCGTGTCGGTGCCCATGAGCATCCAGGTCATCGGCATCATGCCGGAGGCCATGTCGAAGAAGAACCCGGATCCCAGCTGGTGCCCGTTGATGATCTGGAGGCCGCCGAAGAAGATCAGCAGGGACAGGGCCAGGAAGACGCTGAAGCCGAGGTGCGAGCTGAGCCACAGGCGCTTGCGGGAGAGCCGGTTGTGGACCTCGCTGTACTCCTCCGAGCGCTGACGGAGCTCGGCGAGGACCGCCTCCTCCTGGCCGAAGGCGCGGATGTCCGCGAGGCCGTCGATCCGCTGGTTGAGGTAGCCGACCATGTGGTCCCAGCCCTCGCGCTGCGCACGGGTGTCGGGTCGCAGGCGCGCCGTCCACTTCACCGCGATCCACACCATCAGCGGGATCGTGAAGAGCGTGGGCAGGGCGACCATGGGGCTGAGGGCGAGCAGGAAGACGGCGAAGGCGATGAACCAGATGGCGCTGTTGGTGATCTCCATCAGTGTCTTGGTCAGGAAGCCGCGGAAACGATTGGCCTCGAACAGCACGCGCGTGACCCACGCGCCGCTCTCCTGGGCGACGTGCCGGGAGAGCTGGACGTTGTGCAGGCGGGCCACGAGGTCGTTGCGGATGGTGACCGTCAGGCGCTCGTTGACCCGGATCATCGCCGAGTTGTAGGTGATGCGGATGATGTTGTCGAGGACGGTCAGCAGGACGAAGTTGAGTGCCGTCGACCGGACGGCCTCCATGTCGCCGATGACGATGTGGCCGATGCCGGCCATCACCGTGTACATCACCGCGATCGTCACGATCGTGTTGGCGACGGCCATGGACGTGGCGATCGTCAGCCAGCCCCAGTGGGGGCGCAGGTAGGGGAGGAAGCGGCGTACGGCGCGGAGGAGCGTACGGCGTGCCTCGCGCTCGCTCGGGAGTGCCTCGGCCGTCTGAATGGACGTGGTGGTCATGCTTCCCTTCCTCCGTCCGCGCTGGTCGCGCCCGCGAGGGTGGCCGTGGCGTCCTCGGATGACTCCGGGGAGGCGAGGCTGATGGTGCGGTCGACATAGCCGGCGACGGCCGGCTGCTGGGAGGCGATGACCAGGGTGCGGCCCCTGCGGACCCGGAGGACCGTCTCCAGGAGCGCGGCCTCGGTCTCGGCGTCCAGGTTCGCCGTGGGGTTGTCGAGCAGCAGGATGTCGGGGTCCACGAGCAGGACACGGGCCAGGCCGATGCGCTGACGCTCGCCCGCGGAGAGGTCCAGGGTGGTGGCGCCGAAGCGCCGGTCCAGCGGGATGTGGGAGAGTCCGGCGGCCTCGACGGCGTCGGCTGTCTCCTGGCGGGTGGCTTCGGGGCGGGCGAAGCGGACGTTGTCCTCCAGGGTGCCCTCGAAGATCCACTGGCGCTGGGGCAGGCAGACGATCCGGCGGCGCAGTGCCTCGGACTCGTAGGTACGGGCGTCCACGCCGTCGTACGTGACGCTGCCGGCCTCGGGGTCGCGCAGTCGGGCCAGCACGTGGAGCAGGGTGGACTTGCCGCTGCCGGTGGGGCCGGTCAGCAGGACGGCCTCGCCGGGCTCGACGCGGAACTCGGCCTTGTCCAGGATCCGGCGGCCGGCGACGTCGACGTCGATGCCGGAGGCGTGGATCCCTCCCACGGTCGGGATGTCGGTGCTTCCCTCTCCGGTGGCGAGCACGGAGCGGGCGTCCATGACGCGGAGCAGACGCTGGGCGGTGACGACGCTGCGGAAGGCACCGTTCACGTGCATGGCGAGCATGTGGACGCTCATCTGGAACATCATCACGAGAGCGACGACAGCGACGAGGTCACCGACCGTGCTGGTGCCGTCCAGGACCGCGTTGCCGCCGACCCACAGGGCGATCGGCGTGGGCAGGCCACCGATGACGTTCAGGATGGCTTCCCAGCGGCTGTACGTGCGCTTCATCTGGCCGTCGCGGGCCGTGTGGGCCTCGTTGACCTTGTTCAGTCGTTCGGAGGCTTCCGCCTCGCGGCCGTACGACTTGACCACGTTGATGTTGGCGAGCGATTCGCCGACACCGGCGAGGAGCTTGGTGAACTGGCTCTTGAGCTCGATGAACGCCCGCTGCAGGCGGAGCTGCACGGTGAAGTTCCCGACGATGACGAAGACCATCGGAATACAGGCCAGCAGGGTCGTGCGCGGGTCGATGACGAGCGCCGTGACGAGCATGGCGAGCATGACGAGCAGCTGGTTGAGCAGTTCGAGCAGGCCGCCGTTGGTGAGGCCGCGGACCGAGACGGCGTCGGAGATGAGCCGGGTGAGCGCGCGGCCACCGGACGCCTCGGCGACATCGGCGGGACCGAGGCGCATCATCTTGCGCACCAGGTCCTCACGCAGGTCGTTGACGGCCTTGCTGGCGACGGTGAACCGCATGCGCTTGCCGTAGTGCAGCAGGGCCGTGGTCGCGGCACCGGCGACCAGCACACCGACCGAGGTGATCAGCAGGCTGCTCGACTTCCCGCCCAGGACGCCGATGTCGATGGCGTAGCGGGTCAGGAGCGGCACTGCGATGTTGCCCAGGAGGCCGATGAACATGATCACCGTGGCGGTGACGATCTCGCGGCGGTAGCGCAGCGGGTAGCCATAGATGAAGCGCAGCGCGCGAAGCGAGTCGTTCAACGTCGAGCCCCCTCTGGAGTCTTGTGGGTTGGTGGTTGTCAGCGGGCCGCACCCGTCGGGTGCGGCCCGCCGTAGCGTCCCGGTACGGGATCAGTCGCAGCAGGCGCAGGCGCACCCGCACTCCTGGCCGTCCTCGGCGACGTCCTCGGCGCCGCTGGTCTCGCAGCAGCCCGAACCGACCATGTCGTCAGCCATGCTTCCTCCTCCCAAGGTGTTGATTCGATGATTTCAAAAGTATCGAATCACGTGGTCTGGTTGACCGTCAACAGATCTTCATCAAGCAGAAGTTGTCAGCAGCAGCTGGTGTGCGCACGGTCCACGGCGGCATCGGCTGCCGCGTCGTCGACCAGCCGGATCGCGAGCTGCTCCCGGACCTTCGCGTAGTCGCGCTCCAGCTGCTCCAGGCTCTCGCCGGCGAGCACGATGCGGCCGAACGCGCCGCCCTTGGGGTGCTCGACGGGGAGCACGGCGTCGCCGGGCTTGACGTCGAACTCGACGAACGGCGGCACCGGCGACTCGAGCCCGCTCAGCGATCCGACGGCCTGCGCGTCGTAGTCGATGCGCCCGCTCCCGTCGAAGACGACGCTGCGGTAGAGCCCGAAGGGCGCCTTGGGGGCCTCGGGTTCCGCGTGCCGCCCCAGGGCGGCCTCGGTGGCGATCAGGCTCGGCTCGTAGCCGGTGGTCGACCAGATCATCTCGACCGCCTGCCCGCCGGGCACACGGGGATTGACCTCGCCGGCCCGCCAGCCGTCCGACGTGAGGGTGAACTGGAGGGCCGCGACCCAGTCGTCGAGGCCGACAGCCGCGAGGACGCGGTCCGCGAGGCCTTCGAGCTCGGCGAGCTGCTCCTCGTCGAGGCGGCTCGGGAAGAACCCTCCGACCTTGACGAAGGTCGGAGGCGGTCCGACCTCCCCCTCGACGACCCACACGACCTGGGTCCGCCCACCGACCCTGGAGGCGAAGACGCCTATCTCGGGCCCGGTCACGTACTCCTCGATGAGCGCCGTGTCCCGGCCCCCCTTCAGGATGTCGCCGACCGCCTGTTCCACCTCCTCGCGGCTCTCGCAGTACTTGAGGCCGGCGGCGCTGGAGGCGTCACGCGGTTTGACGACCACGGGGAGACCGAGCTCCTCGGCGGCCTCGGCTCCCTCTCCGGTTCCGGCGACCACGCGGTTACGGGGCACGGGGACGCCCGCCTCCGCGAGGAGCCGATGGGTCGCCGCCTTGTCGATGCAGTCGCGGGCGGCCTGTTCCGTGATGCCGTGGTCGAGCTGCAGCTCGGCGCGCAGGCGTCCGGCCAGAGGGACCAGGCGCTCGACTCCGGTGACGACGGCGTCGATGGGCTGGTCGGCGTGGGCCGCGGCGACCAGGGCGATCGTGTCGTCCCAGTCGCCGAAGTCGACCTCCAGCGGGTAGTCGGCGAGCATCAGCTGCTCGATCGTCATGTTCTCCTCGGCGAACACGACGTCGTAGTCGGTGTGTTCCTTCAGCTGCTGCACCGTGCGCCGGCCGCCGAGGACGAGGATGCGAGGGGTCAAGGGAGCATCACCTGCTGGTTGTCGGGCTCGACATGGAGTCGGAGCGATTCGAAGATGGCGCGGTACCGGCTCTCCAGCTCCGCGGGGTCGTCGCCGTAGACCACGATGCGGCCGTAGCTGCCGCCGTGCGGGTCGTCGACGCTGCGCACGCTGTCGCCGGGCTCGACGTCGAGCGTGACGGCGGGTGCGTCGATGCCGTCGAGGTCGTACCAGGCCGTGCCGGGGCTGTCGGAGGTGACGCACCGGTACAGGACCCGGGTCGCGGTGGGCGTCCCGCGCGTGACGGGGATCCCGAGGGCGATCTCGGCGGCTGCGCGTGTGAGGTCGATGCCGCTGATGCGCTCGGTGGCGGCGCACAGCTGCCCGCCGGGCGGTCGGGCGGCGACGTTGATGAGGACGGGACCGTCCTCCGCGAGCCGTACCTGCGTGTGGGAGACGGCGTGGTCGAAGCCGAGAACGGCCAGGGCGCGGGTGACGAAGGACGCCACCTCGGACTCCCGCTCCGGGCTGAGTCCGCTCGGGAAGTCGTACCCGGTCTCGGCCTGCCGGGGGCCGGGGCCGACGTGCTGGGCGAGGATGCCGACGACCTCGGTCCTGCCGTCGCTGGTGATGCTCTGCACGGCGTACTCGGGTCCTTCGACCGCGCGCTCCACGAGGAGTGCGGTAGGTCCGAGAATCTCGACTGCGCGGGCCACGTCCTCGGGGCTGTGGCAGAGCATGCTGCCCCGCCCGCCGGAACCGGTCGCCTTCTTGACGACGACGGGCACGGCGGGCAGGCCGAGGCGCTGCGCGGCGGCCGCCGCATCGGCCGGGTCGGAGGCCGGCAGGTGGTCGGGGACGCGTACTCCCCCGCTGGCGAGCACCATCCGCATGCGGATCTTGTCGTGGCAGGCGAGCGCGGCCTGGAGGTCGAGTCCGCGGGTGCCGAGCCGCGCGGCCAGATAGCTGGCCAGCGGCAGGTGCGCGTCGTAGACGGTGAAGACCGCGTCGAGCGGGCGGCCGGCGTGGAGCCAGCGCAGCACCGCCTCGGCGGCGTCCCAGTCGTCCAGGTCGATGTCCAGGGGGACGTCGACCTTGCAGGCGAGATCGAGCGGCGTGGGGTTGTCGAGCAGGACGGACCGTACGTCGAGATGGTGGAGGACGTCGACGACGCGGCGTCCCGAGATGCACGCCACGCTCGGTCGCGTGTCGGCGAGGGAGTCGGTGTTCATCAGCAGCACCGCTTGACTATGTCGAGTTGCTCGTCCGCACCCTGACACCGCTCTTCGAGACGTCGGCAGGCCGCGTGCAGGGCGGCCCGTTCGGCACGATCGGTGGTGTTGAGGGCGAGGTAGAGCGGGACGGGATGGGCGCCGAGCTTGCGCTTCTCCGCGCCGTTGGACCGGCCGAGGTCGATGGAGCCGACGTCGGTCGCGACGGCGCCCTGGATGAGCCGGGCGGCCATGGCCCGGTACGGCACGAAGTGCGAGAGCCGCTCGGTGTCGAGCCCTGCCAGCCACATCGACCACTTCTGGGCGAACTGCCAGCCGGCGAAGACCGCCACGGTCTGCTGGTCGGCGTCGACGGCGGTCACCATGCGCTCGTACGGAGCGAGGCGGGCCTTGACGGCGTGGAGGAACGCCTCGGGCAGCACGTCCGTGGGTGTCCCACGGTTCTCAAGGATGGAGTGCAGGAGGCGTACGAGGGTGTCGGCGTCCGCCGGCGCCTCCGCCACGGTGTACTCGCGGCCGGAGACGCGGCGTTCCTTCTCCAGCTTGCGGCGCAGACGGCCGGGGGCGAAGCCCCAGTAGTCCGCGACGGAGGGCACATCGGTGGAGCAGCGGTACGAGGTGGTGATGTGGGCGGTGGCGTAGCCGTGCCGCAGCAGCAGTCCGCCGAGGTCGCCGGCGGGGGCGTTCGCCACGCCCCAGGTCCGTATGCCGTCGTCGCCCGCGGTCGCTTCCAGGGCGCCGAGCAGCGAGGCGAGCGCGTCCTCGTGGCCGGGCACGGCGAGCGGTCCGCCGTCGAGCGCCGCGAGGCTGTGGGCCAGGAGTACGGGGCCGCCCAGGTCGACCTGGGCGAGGTCCGTCAGATACGAGAGCCGGGGGCAGTCGTGCACCACGTACGCCGGGCACACACCCACGAGGTCGTCTCCGCGGTACGCCATCAGATGGCGGGGCTCGAAGCGGCCCGGCGGGGCGTCCTCGAAGGCGGCGAGCCACTCCCACGTGTGGAAGACGGTCCCGCCGGCCCGGGCGACGACGCGGTTCCACTGCTCGGCGTCGACCGTCTGGATGGAGGTCCGTACCTCGATCCGGTGCGACCCCGAGATCTTCGGTGCGGGTTCGGTGAGGGTCATCCGCGCCACCTCAGCAGCACGACTTGAACTCGCGGCTGTCGGTCTCCGCCGGACCGAGGCCGTCTCCGAACAGCACCTGCAGGCTCAGGGCCTTGCGGACCTCCTGCTCCGCCCGGTCGAGCTCCTCGGCCGTCTCGCCGTAGACCACGATGCGGCCGTAGACACCGCCGTTCGGATGCTCCTTGGGCCGGACGGTCTCGCCGGGTTCGACCTCGACCTCGACGATGGGGCTGAACGGCCCGGTCTCCGCGTCGACTTCGTCGTACAGGAGCGTGCCCGCGGTGTCGAAGACGATGCTCGCGTAGCGCGCGTACGGCACGGTGGCCTTCGCGTCGGGCTGCGGGAGCCCCAGGGCCTGACGCGTGACCGCCTCGGTCATGTCGACGCCGCTGACGGCGGTGGTCATCTCGACGAGCCGACCACCGGGGCGCCGCGCGTTGACCTCGATGACGCGGAAGCCGTCCGGACCGCGCCGGATCTGGGTGTGGCTGATCCAGTCCCGCACGCCCAGAGCGGCGAGGACATCCTGCATGAGGCCGTCCAGTTCGGCGCGCTCGTCCGGCGACAGGCCGCTGGGGTGCTCGTATCCCAGCTCGACGAAGACCGGCGGCGGTGTCATGCGCTGCCCGAAGACGCTGAGGACGCTGGTCTCGGAGTCCTGGGTGAGGGTCTGGACGGCGTACTCGGGGCCGTCGACGTACTCCTCGATCAGGGCCCCGGTCAGGGAGCCGGCCGGAGAGTCGAACAGGGCTCCGACGGCTGCGCGCAGCTCGCGCTCGTCCTGGCAGCACCGCACCCCGAACGCGCCTGCCCCGTCCCGGGGCTTGACGACCGCGGGGTAGCCGATGTCCTCGGCTACCGCGATCGCCTCCTCCACGGTGGTGGCGAGCGCGAAGCGGGGCACGGGCAGACCCGCCTCGCTCAGCACGGTCCGGGTGCGCCACTTGTCACGACAGTTCGCCGCCGCGGTCTCGTCGAGGCCCCGGGGGGTGTCGACGAGGAGCGAGCCCAAGTAAGCCATGAGCGGCAGTCGCGGTTCCGTGTGGGTGAGCACGGCCACCGGGGCCTCGTCGCCGAGCTCGGAGCGAAGGGCGTCGGCCACCGCGTCCCAGTCGTCGAGCGCGACGTCCAGGTGGGCGTCGACCCAAGGCATGCAGTGCCACGGCACCTGCTCGTCCACGAGCACCACGCGGTACCCGAGGTCCCGCACGACGGCGAACTCCCGTTCGCTGCGGCCTCCGAGCACGACGACGGAGCCGGCGCCGCTGTTGGATGGATCAGTCACGTGCTGCGGTCCTTCGAGGTGAGGTCGGATGGAAGCGAGCCGGGGTCAGCAGCAGGTGTTGGCCTTCTTGGCCGCGGCGGCGACGGCCTGGACGGCGGGGCGCTGCAGGGCGTCGAGCTTCATCGCCTCGACGATGCCGGCGATCTGGCCTATCTCCTCGTTCTTGAGCCCGAGCTTCTTGGCGGCGGCGAGGAAGGACCGCACGGTCTCCTCGCGGTCCTGCATGAGCGCGGCGCAGAGGGCGACGGCGGCACGGGTCTTGGCGTCCAGGGCGTCGTGGTCGAAGACGGCGCCGAAGAACTCCTGGTAGCTCTTGGAGAAGGCGGCGTGGTGCTCGCCGACGGAGGGGGCGAGCTGGATGAGCTGGGTGGAGACGGACTGCTGGGCCGCGGCCATGGCGATACTCCTGAAGGGAAAAGGATGGTGAAAGGAATCAGTTCTGGGTGGCGAGGTGGTGGATCGTCTCCAGGACGAGCCGTCCCGCCTTGCCGAGCGCGTCGGGTTCGATCCGCTCGGGGCTGTCGAGCGGCGAGTGGTAGTGCGCCGCCCCGACTCCGATGCCCGCGGCGGGGAAGCCGGCGGACGCGTAGCGCCGGTTGTCGGACGACACCGTTCCCGCGTACAGCTGGATGCCGAGACGCCGGCCGGCGCTGTCGAGTGCGGCGATGATGTGCCGGGGAGCGGGGTCGGCCGGTCCGAGCTCGATCGCGATCTTGCCGTTGAACTTGCCGGCCATGTCGAGGTTGAGCGCGTCGGGTTCGACGCCCGCTGCACGCAGTGTGCGTGCGTGGTGCCCGGAGCCGAGCGTGCCGATCTCCTCGGCGTCGACCAGGGCGAAGACGACGGGACGGGGCAGCGGCTCGGACGAGGTCAGCACGCGGGCGACCTCGCACAGCACCGCGGTCCCACTGGCGTTGTCGCCTGCGCACGGGAAGTGCCGCTCGGGGTCCGACCCGACACCGTCGTAGTGCGCGGTGAGGAGGATGGGCTTCGCCTCCGGATCGCTGCCCGGCAGACCGGCGACGATGTTCGTGCCCATGGCGGGCACACGGATCAGCGGAACGTGGGCGGTGACCACGCCGCCGACCGCGTCGGCCAGCAGGTCCGGTCGTACGGCCACGACGGGGAGTCCGACCGGCGACGGGCCCTGGACCCGCTTGGTGAGGAATCCGGAGGCGTCCGCGTTCTGCGCGGTGAGGATGCCCACCGCGCCGCGCGACACCAGGGTGTCGGCGAGCTCGGCGAAGGCGTTTCCCTGGGGGACCGTGGGCAGGGCTGCCCACTCCCCCGCTCCCGCGTCCTCGGCAACCGTGCCGGTGACGGGCCCGGGCATCGGTCCCGAGCGCGGGTGCTCGGCGAATTCGGCGCGGTGGACGAGCTCGCGGTCGAGCCGCGCGCCCTCCGCCCGGAGGGTGGGCTGGGCTGCCAGACGCATGATCTCGCGGATGGCGAAGCTGTCGAGCTCGGGCACAAGGCCGTACGACTTCAGTTCCGCGGCGAGGAACTCGGTGGCCAGGTCATGCCCGGCCGTGCCTGGCGCGCGCCCCTGCATGTCCGGTGTGCACAGGGCCCGGAGCGTCGTCAGGGCGCGGTCCGCGTCGAACGCGTCCGCCGCCGACCGCGCCGCGACGGGCTCCTGGCCCTGGGCTATGTCCTTCATCTGAGGCGTCTTCCTCAGCAGCCGCCGCCGGGCTCACCGCAGCAGCCGCCGCCCTGACCGCCGGCGACCGAGCCGGTGGCGTCGGCCGGCTCGCCGCAGCAGCCGCCCTGCGAGGCGCCCGCGGTGGCGGTCGGGTCCGTGACGAAACCGCCGACGGGCTCCTGCTCGGCCGCCTCGGTCGAGTTCGTGGTCATGACCCACTTCCTTCCCGCTCATCTGATTCGAACTCTCTTTACTTAAACAAGTATCGAATCAGAGAGATCGCCATGTCAATGGTCGCGCCGCGCCCGCTCGCCCACCGCGTCCAGGAACGCCCTGATGAGCGGGTGGAGTTGGTCCGCCGTCGACGACAACTCGGGCTGGAACAGGCTGCCGACGAAGAAGGGGTGGTCGGGCAGCTCCACCGCGCGGGGCGCCTTCTCCACGTCCCAGCCGCTGATGCGCAGGGAACCGGAGAGGATCTTGTCCTCGTAGTCCGGGTTGAGGCCGTACTTGCAGTGGTACGTCTCCACGGTCTCCGTCAGCCCCGGGTAGGCGGAGGCGAGCCGGCTGCCCGGCGCGAAGGAGAGCGGCGCCGTCTCGCCCACCAGTGAGCAGCAGAGCGGGACGATCAGCGGGGTGGAGGCGTCCGCGTCGTACTGCACGTCCTCCGCGTCCTGGATGCCGAGGACGTTGCGGGCGTACTCGATGAGCGCGTGCTGGAAGCCGCCGCAGGTACCGAGGTAGGGGATGCCGAGGGTGCGGGCGGTGCGGATGGCGAGGAGCACGTTCGCCTGGCTGACGTACGGCGATCCGGGGACCACCCAGATCCCGTCGTACTCGGCGATGGCCTCGGTCACGGTGCTGCTGGGGAGCCAGTCGACGTCGACGCCGAAGGCGGGGACGATCTCGTCGAATCGGGCATGGGCGGGTACGCGGTCGCTGCGGTCGCCGACGAGGGCGAGCCGGGGGCGCGAGGTCATCGGGATGTCTCCGGTCCAGTGGGGGTGAAAGGGGACGCGTTGTCTTCGAGGGAGCCGGACGTCGCTCGGCTCACCACAAGGGCCGCCCGGTCATGCGGGGCGCCGGGTCGAGCCCGAGCAGCGCGAGCACGCTGGGCGCGATGTCGGCGAGGGTGGCGGGTCCCGCGGGCACGGCCGTCTGCTGTCCGACGGCCGGGACGAGCACGGCCGGGACCGGGTTGGTCGTGTGGCCGCCGTACGGCCGGCCCCCGCCTTCCACGGAATCGGTGAGCATCTTCTCGGCGTTGCCGTGGTCGCCGACGAGCAGCACCCAGCGACCCGTCGTCCGCGCGGTGCGGCAGATGGCCTCCACGGCACGGTCGGTGTACTCGGCGGCCTGCCGGGTCGCGTCGAAGTGACCGGTGTGGCCGACGACGTCGATGTTGGCGAGATTGGCGACCACGAGGGGGACGTCGTCACGGCCGGCGGCGGAGGTCACGGCTTCGGTGACCCGGTCGATGTTCATCGCCGGTCGGGCCGTGTAGTCGGCAGCCGTATCGCCGGTGATCCTGACGTGCTCCTCGACGGGGACGACGGTGGCGTCCCGGCCGTTGAGGTAGTAGGTGACGTGCTCGAACTTCTCGGCCTCGGCGATGCGCACGGAGCGCACGCCCTGCGCGGCGAGTGCGGTGGCGAGGCCGCCGCCCGCGTCCGACCGGTGCACCAGCGGCGGTATGGACGCCTCGGTGTCGTACTGGGCGAGGCTGAGAAAGGCGACCCCACGCCCGGCGAGCCGGCCGTGCAGGTCGTCCGCGAGCTGCTGGATGCGATCGCTGCGGAAGTTCGTGAACAGGATGGCGTCGCCGTCCTGGACGAGCCCGAGCGGCCGGCCGTCGGCACCCGTGACGACGCAGGGCGGCACCCATTCGTCACCGCGCCGGGACAACTCCAGCGCCTCCTGCGGCTCGTCGACCGCTTCGCCCTTGCCGTCGACGATCGCGAGGGAGACCTTCTCGGTCAGTTCGAGGTTGCCGCTCTTGTCGAGCGCGTATCCGCGTCCGACGACCGTCGCCACCTGGCCGACCCCCGCCTCGGCGACGAACGTGTCGACGAGCCCGAGATAGGCGGCGGCCGTGTGGTCGGCGACGTCCCGTCCGTCTGTGATCGCGTGGATGCGGACCTGCGGCACTCCGAACTGCGCGGCGATACGCAGCAGTTCCCGGAGATGCCGCACGTCGGCGTGGATCATGCCGTCGGAGCAGAGCCCGATGAGGTGCAGGGCCCCGCCGGTTGCGGCGAGGCGGGTCAGCACGTCGGACAGGGCCTCGTTCGAGCGCATGCGCCCGCTGGAGATCTCCTCCTGGACGAGCACGCTGTCGTACGGGACGGGGCGGCCGGCGCCGATGACCATGTGGCCGATCTCCGAGTTGCCCACCGTCCCGGGGAGCAGCCCGACGGCGGTGCCGGAGGCGTCGGCGAAGACGGCCGGACAGGTGGCGAGCAGGCCGTCGAGGTACGGCGTGGAGGCCGCGGTCAGGGCGTTGGCCTCGCTCGGCTCCGCGTGCCCCCAGCCGTCGAGCACCAGCAGAATGCCCGGGGTGCCGGCGCTCACAGGGTGCTCGTGGTGTTGTCGTCGCGCAGGCTGTCCAGCGTCTTCCAGAACGCCGGGAAGGACTTCGCGACGCAGCCGGGGTCCTTGATGACGACGCCTTCGGTGCGCAGGCCGGCGATGGCGAAGCACATGGCGATGCGGTGGTCGTCGTAGGTGTCGATGACCGCGCCCTGCGGCGTGCCTCCGGTGATGGTCATGGCGTCGGGGAACTCCTCGACGGTGATGCCCATCTTGCGCAGCTCGGTGGTGACGGCCGCGATGCGGTCGCACTCCTTGATGCGGAGGCTGGCGATGTTGCTGATGTGCGTGGTGCCCTGGGCGAAGGCGGCGACGACCGCGAGGGTCGGGACGACGTCGGGCATGGTCTCCATGTCGATGTCGATGCCGTGGAGTTCCCCGCCGGTGAGGGTGATGGAGTCGTCGGTGATCTCGGCCGTGCAGCCCATGCGGACCAGCGCGTCGACGAGGCCGACGTCGCCCTGCTTGGAGTTGCTGCCGATGCCCGGGATGGTGACCGTGCCGCCGAGCACCGCGGCCGCGGCGAGGAAGTACGACATGCCGGAGGCGTCGGGCTCGACGTTGACCGTGCCGCCGCGCAGCTTCTGGCCGGCGGCAACCTTGAAGCGGGTGTAGCCGTCGCGCTCGACGACGACGCCCATCTCGGCGAGGGCGGCGATCGTCATCTCGACGTACGGCTTGGAGATCAGGTCGTCGACGACGTGGACCTCGGTGTCCTGCTCCGCGCGCGTGGCGTTGACCAGCAGGCTGGAGGTGAACTGGGAGCTGACCGCTCCGCTGATCCGGGTGGAGCCGCCGCGGAAGCTCGGGCCGGTGACCTTGATCGGCGGGCTGCCGTTGCCGCGGACGGCCTCGGCCGTCACGCCGAGGCCGGGCAGCGCTTCGAGGAGGGAGCCCATGGGGCGCTCCTGCATGCGCTTCGTACCGGTGAGCACGGTCGTCCCCTCGGCATGACCTGCCATGGAGATCAGGAACCGGATCGGGGTGCCGGCCGCTCCGACGTACACCTCCTCGGCCGGGGCCACCATCGGCCTGCCGGTGGGCGTGACGGTGATCCGCTCCTTCGCGGCGTCGATGTCCACCTCGACGTGACCGAAGGCGCGCAGCGCGCCCGCGAGGAACTGCGTGTCGTCGCAGACGAGGGCACCCTCGATCGTGGTGGCCTCACCGGACAGAGCGGCGAGCGCGAGGTAGCGGTTGGAGTAGCTCTTGGAGCCGAGGACCTTCACCCGCTTGTCGAAGGTCTGCAGCGGTCGGATCGTGACGCTTTCGGCCTTCATCCGCAGATCTGTCTCGAACGAGCTCAAAGCCTTCTCCCGATGGTTGTGGCGTCGCGTCGTGACGCCGGGGGGTGACGCGTTCGAGACTGCGGGCGCCGCCGGGCGCATGAGAAGTTCCCTCCAGGGGCAGCAAGTTGCCGGGCAACATGCTGCCGGTCTTGATCAGATTGCGGCGCGAGAAGACCATCGAAACGATCGATCACCGTGCTATCTTGAAGAAATTCAATTCAGCAGCAGGCCTGGGGGGCGGATGTTGCAGTCACTGGGATTGGACGAACTGGCGTACACGATCTACCGCTTCGCACTCGACCGGCCAGGGTGCCACCTCGACGATCTACTGCTCGGCATTGACGCGCCTGAGGCCGCCGTACGGCAGAGCGTGAACCGCCTCGTGGAGCTCTCCCTGCTGCGCCAGGTGTCCGGCACCCTCGTACCGACCCGGCCTCCGCTCGCCCTGTGCACGATGCTGGAGCGGCAGCAGTCCGAACTCCTCCGCAGACAGCAGGAGTTCGTGCACATCAAGGCCGCGGTGGACCGACTCTCCGAGGAGTACGAGGACGCTCAGGCACGGAGTACGCACGCCGGGTGGGAGCGTCTCGAGTCCCAGGCCGCGATCCACGCGCGCATGGAGCGCCTGGCCGGCCGGGCCACCACCGAGTGCGTCTCCCTGCTTCCGGCCGGCGCGAACAGCGCCGAGGCGATGCACGCCCGCCGCCCGATGGACCAGCACATGATGGACCGCGGGGTCCTGGTCTGGAACGTCTACCTGGAGAGCGTCTACAACGACCGGGCCGGCCTCGCCTACGCCCGCTGGATCGCCCACAGCGGCGGAAAGGTCGGCACGGCCCCGACTCTGCCACTCTGGCTCGTCGTGTACGACCGGACCACGGCCCTGCTGCCGGTCGATCCGAAGAACCCGGACGCCGGAGCCGTGCAGGTGTCGGGCGCCGGGTACATCACCGGGCTGATCGCGCTGTTCGAGCGGCTCTGCGAGAGCATGACGCCGCTGGACGCGCCGGGCGCTTGCGAGGGAGACCAGCCCACACCGCTGGAGAAGGAACTGCTTCGTCTGATGAGCCAAGGACTCACTGACGAAGCGGTGTGCAAGAAGCTCGGCGTCGGCCTGCGCACCGCGCGCCGCATGATCGCCGACATCATGGAGCGCCTGGGCGCCCGTAGCAGGTTCGAGGCCGGGGCCAAGGCGGTCGAGCGCGGCTGGCTGCGTCCCTGCGCGTGCGGCGGCGATCAGCCCGTGCGCGCCGCCAAGGACACGAAGGCCGCCGCGATCCCGTCCACGATCACCGAGGGTCTGAGCGTCGGCGTTCTGGTCTGAGCCCTGGGGAGCCGTTGCGCCGGACGAGATCAGGCTTCGGCGACCGCCAGCTCCCCCATGTTCGGGACGGCGAGCAGACCGGAGAGCAGGCTCAGGTTGTCCCGCCGGATGCGGTAGTAGACCCACGTGCCACGGCGCTCGGACGTCACCAGATTCGCCTCGCGGAGGATCTTGAGGTGGTACGAGATCGTCGGCGCCGAGAGGTCGAAGGGGCCGGTCAGGTCACAGACGCACACTTCCCCCTCACCCGTTGCGCTCGCGATCATCGACAGCAGACGGAGCCGGATCGGGTCACCCAGGGCCTTGAACATCTTGGCCGTGCCCGCGGCCCGTTCCTCGTCGAGGGGCGCGGCTATGACGGGGGTGCAGCAGGTTACGGGGTCGATCACCTCAAGCTGGGACATCTGTCTAGTTTTACAGTTGTCGAATCTTTGCGCAACTGACAATTGACGGGACGAGAGGCACCGCATGTGCCCTTCTGCCAGGGGAAATGGCCCTGCCTCCGCGCGACGGGGGGGCGCACGGAGGCAGGGCCGGGATGCCCGGCGGGGGGTGTGTGGCGGGGTGGTCCGCCGGGCCGGCTGACGCTCCGATCAGACCGGAGCCTTGGTGACCCGGCAGGCGAAGCACTTGTACGCCTGCTGGCCGGAGAGGTTGTCGTAGTAGCGGTCGTCGACGAGGGTGTTCGCCGCCTCGTAGTGGTCGGCTCCCAGCTCCTCCGCGAGCTGCTGGGCGGGGCCGAACGTGTTGGGCAGGAAGACGGTGTCCTCGCGGATGCCCTCCCAGTACAGGGCCGTGGCGGTGACCTTGCCCCGAGGGCTCTCCACGATCACGTCGTCGCGGTCCTCGATTCCGAGCCTGCGCGCCGTGTCGGGGTGGATCTGGAGGAGCCGGATCCCGTTGAGGCGTGCTCCGGTGGGCGTCCAGTGGGTGACGGAGGCGAAGTGGACCACGCTCGGCCGGCCGGTCATGCCCATGAGCGGGTAGTCGCGGTGGACGGAGCCGTCGCCCTTCACTCCGAGCCGCACCGGATGCGTGACGGCCTGCGGGTTGATCGGGCTGGTGATGAAGCGCTTCTCGTACGTGAGCGTGGGGTGTGCGCCGGTCACCTCGGGGTGGGTGTAGAAGCTGGGCAGTGCCGCGTGCCCTGCGGTGCCCAGCTGCCGGTCCAGCTCCTCGGTGTAGATCTCGATCCTGCCGCTGGGGGTGAGGAAGCGCTGCCCCTTCTTGGCTCCGAGCGACTCGGCGGCCTCGTACCAGGAGGGGTGGTCCTGGTAGAGCGCGCTGACGCCGGGGTGGTCGGTCGTCGGGCAGGGCCAGCGCAGGGGCTCCGTGCGCTTCTGCATCCGCTCCTGCGTCATGCCGCCCACGCCCGGGGTGTGCTTGACGAACTCGGCCCAGAGAGTCGAGTAGTCCTTCCAGGCCAGGGGGAAGGCGTCGGCCCAGTAGGCGTGACCCTTGCGGCGGTCCTGGCGAGCGAAGGCGTGGGCGAGGTCGATCCAGATCTCGTAGTCGGTCTTGGACTCGCCGCAGCGCGGGACCGCGGCCTCCTGCCAGCGGATCGCCCGGTCGTCGCGCCGCATGTACACGCCTTCGTACTCCAGCGGCGAGCTGACGGGGAGGACGACGTCGGCGTAGTAGGCCGCCTCCTCCATGAAGAGGCCGGTGTAGACGTAGAAGTCGAGCTTGCGGAACGCCTCCTTGACCTTCTCCGTGTGGGCGGAGGAGATCAGGGGGTTGCCCTGGGTGATGATCGCCTTCAGGGGATACGGCTTGCCGGTGAGGATGGCCTCGGCGAAGTAGTCGGGGCCCACGGGCAGGGCGGTGCCCACGTCGGGCGTGCGGACGGTGAGCGGGGGCAGGTGCAGGTCGCCGGGCCAGGTGTTGTGCATGAAGTTGCACCCGGTGCCGAGCCGGCCGATGTTCCCCGTGACCGCGGCGAGGAACGTGAGAACGCGGTACGTGTCGAAGGCGCCGAGCTGGTGCGAGATGCCGGCGTTGCAGAAGATGGCCGCCTTGTCGGCACGGGCGTAGTCGCGCGCGATGCGGCGGATGGTCTCGGCCGGGACGCCGGTGACCGTGGAGGCCCACTGCGGCGTGTACCCGGACGCCGCCATGTGGGCCTGGAGCTCCTTGAAGCCGAGGACCCAGCGGTCGACGAACTCCCTGTCGTACAGGTGCTCGTCGAGGATGTGGTGGAGGATGCCCAGGGCCAGGGCGAGGTCGGTGTGCGGCTTCGGGGAGATCCACTCGTCGGCGAGCGCGCCCGTGGGAGTCTGCCGGGGGTCGACGACGACGAGCGTGGCGCCCGTACGCGCTCGCCCGCGGAGCAGGTAGTCGAAGGTGACGGGGTGGGTCTCGGCCTGGTTGGTCCCGAGGAAGAGGAAGTAGTCGGCGGAGCCCAGGTCGTCCTGGCCGGTGGCGCCGTCCGTGCCGTAGCCGTTGGTGAAGTTCCCGAGGCCGAAGGTGGCCTTGAGGGCGTTGCCGCCGGCGTCGTTGCAGACCGGGCCGACGTCGGTGTTGTTGGGGCTGCCGAGGAGGGTGAACAGGCGGGCAACCAAGGAACCGGTGCCCCGGGGAAGACGGCCGGTGGTCCGGTTCGCGATCGCGGCGACCTCACCGCTGTCGCGCAGCGCCAGAAGGCGGCGTGCGATCAGGTCGAGCGCCTCGTCCCACGTGGCCTCGCGGAAGGCGGAGTCCCTGGCGCCCTTCCTGCCGCCGGTACGGATCAGGGGCTTGGTCAGGCGCAGGGGGTTGTGGGTGATCTCGGCCATCATCGGGGCCTTGACGCAGATGTTGCCCTGCTGCACCGGGTCGCCCGACGCGCCCTGGACGCTGATGACACGGTCGGCGCGGACTCCGACGGAGATCGCGCAGTTCGAGTTGCAGAACTGACAGGCGCTCTTGACCGTCCGGTCGGGGTGGAGGGCCGCCGAGCCCTCGGTGAAGTTCAACAGACCGCCCTCGCCGACGGTGGTGGATGGTGCGACGTTCGCGGGGTCTCCCCCGGCCGCGGATGCGGTCGGAACGTTGACCATCAGGGCCGCGCTGGTCAGCACGGCGCTCTGGACCACGTTCCGTCTGGAGACAGATTTGCTGCTGTGGGACACGTCCGACTCCCCCTGTGGTGTGGCAGGCGTCGAGAGCCTATGGTGATCACCACCCCCTGTCTAGAGATTCATCGAATCAAGGGGTTACAGTGTGGCGCGCGCCGTCCCGTTGCGCGGACTGGCCTGTCTCCACACTGCTTTGACGCTCTGTCAGCTCTGTTCCATGCATGTCGACATCGAACCCGCAGGGGGGTGGGGATGAATCCGTGTGCGCGCTCGCGGCTCGGAGCGGGCCTCATCCGCACCTTTCTCCTCACCTGGCTGAGCGTGGTGATGTCGGCCTGCGGTCACAGTGTGGCGACAGGGGCGTCGCCCTCCTGGGGTGCGCTCACGATGGGCTCGACGGCCGTAGCCCTGTTGGTGACACCCCTTGCTCGACGTCGTCCGACGGTGCTCGCGAACGCGGGCGTTCTTGCCGCGCTCCAGATCGGACTGCACGCGTTCTTCTCGGCCACGATGCAAACGAGCCCGATGCAGCACTCGATGAGCGCGATGCACGAGGCCATGGCTCCCTCGCCCTGGACGGCAGCCCTTCCCACCGTCCCCATGCTGTGCGGTCACCTCGTGGCTGCGGCCGGGGTCGCGTGGCTGCTCCGTGGCGGCGACGTGGCTACGGCTCACGTACTCGAACTGGCCCGCCTGTACGGGGCCGATGCCGTCCGGCTCGTACGCCACGCATGGCGTAGTCGTCTGCTGGGGCAGTGCTGCTCACGCGAGGCGCTCACAGCACTCGTTCGCCGAGCCGCGCCCAGGTGGCAGGCGGCGCCGCCGGGCCCCCGGCTTCTGCTCGTCCACGAGGTGACGCGACGCGGTCCGCCGCGCTGGACGGCCGCCCTCGGCTGACGCCGGCATCGCCGCGTCCGTACCGAGGCCGGATCTTCCATGCCATCCCTCGTCCCGCCCCACGAGCGCGTACGCCGCATCAGGCGACGCGCGGGGCGTCATCTCCCTGGAGTCACACTCATGCGCACTTTCGCACGCCTCGGCGTCGTCGCCGCGACCGCCGTCGCCGGCCTCACCTTCGCCTCCCCCGCCTTCGCCCACGTGTCCGTCCAGCCGGAGGGCACGGCCGCCAGGGGCGGATACGCCACCGTGAACCTGAAGGTCCCCAACGAGCGGCCCAACGCCTCGACGGTCAAGGTCGAGCTGTCGCTCCCGACCGATCACCCGCTGGCCTCGGTCATGCCGGAGGCGGTGCCGGGGTGGACCATCGAGGTGACCAAGGGGAAGCTCGCCAAGCCGCTGACGCTGCACGGCAAGAGCATCACCGAGGCCGTCAGCAAGGTCACCTGGACCGCCACCGACAAGGGCATCCAGCCGGGCTACTTCCAGAAGTTCCCGCTGTCCCTCGGCCAGCTCCCCGAGGACACGGACGAGCTCGTCCTCAAGGCGCTGCAGACGTACGACAACAAGGAGGTCGTGCGCTGGATCGAGCCGCCGGTGGAGGGCCAGGAGGAGCCGGAGCACCCGGCCGCCGTGCTGAAGCTCTCCGCCGCCACCGATGACCACCACGGCGGGTCGGCGGCCTCGGCCGAGCCCGCCACGAAGCCCTCGACCGGTGGTGACCACGACGACGAGAAGGCCCAGGCACACGACGACAGCGAGCACGATGGCGGGCGGTGGCTCGGCATCGCCGGGATCGTCCTGGGCGCTGCCGGACTCGTCACGGCTCTGGTCACCAGCCGTCGCCGCAACAACGCCTGATCCGGCGGGGCTGCCATGACGATCACCGTCTCCCGCGCGCACCGATGGGTCGCCGTCCTGCTGGCCGGCCTGGCCCTGCTCGTCGCCGGGGCCTCTCCGGCCGACGCGCACGCCGTGCTCACCGGCAGTACGCCCGCGCGCGGGGCGGTGGTCGCCGATGCCCCGTCCCGGGTGGTGCTCACCTTCACCGAGGAGATCGCACTCAGCGCCGACGCCGTACGCGTGCTGGATCCCGCCGGCCGGCGCGTGGATGACGCGCGGCCCGTGGAGGAGGGCGGCGGCTCGTACGCGGTGGGTCTGCGGAGCGGGTTGCCCCGAGGGACGTACACGGTGGCGTACCAGGTCGTGTCCGCCGACAGCCACCCGGTCGCGGGCGCGTTCACCTTCTCCGTGGGTGCGCCCTCGGCGACGTCGGCCGGCGCGGTGCCGGCCGTGCGGGATCCGGATTCCGGCACCGTCGGGTGGGCCTACGCGACGGCGCGCTTCGGCGCGTACGTCGGGATGGTTCTCCTGACGGGTGCGGTCTGCTTCCTGCTGGCGTGCTGGCCGCAGGCACGAGAGCATCACCTGCTGCGCCGCGCTGTGGCAGCGGGGTGGGCGGTACTGCTGACGTGCACGCTCGCTCTGCTCGTTCTCCGGGGGGCGTACACCGGCTCCGGGAATCTCGGAGAGGTCGCCGATGCCGCGCGCCTCGGCGAGGTGTGGGGCACCAAGGCAGGTGTGCTCTTCGGGGTGCGCCTGGGGCTGCTGGCGGCGGGCGCCGTGATGTGGATCTGGTGGCGGAGGACTGCCGCGGCGGGTGCCACCCGTGTCGCACTCGTCGGCGGATCGCTCCTCGGAGCCGCGCTCGCCTGGACATGGGCGGGCGCCGAGCACGCCTCGGCGGGACTGCAGACCGCTGTCGCCGTGCCTGTCGACGTGGTGCATCTGCTGGCGGCCGGCGCATGGATCGGCGGGTTGTTCGTCCTGACCACCGCATTGATGCGCCTGGACTCGGTGCCTGCGGAGGCAGTGGCGCGATTCTCGCGGGTCGCGTCGGTCAGCGTCGGTGTTCTCGTGGCCACCGGGCTCTACCAGTCGTGGCGCCAGGTGGGTTCGCTGCCCGCCCTGACCGAGACCCGCTTCGGGCTGCTGCTGCTCGCCAAGTCGGTCGGCGTGGCCCTGTTGCTCTGCCTCGGCTACGTCTCGCGCCGCTGGACGGCCCGTCTGGACAGTGGGCAGGTCCCTGTACGCAGACTCCGGCGCTGGGTGGCGACGGAGGCCGTCCTCGGGGTCGCCGTTCTGGTGGTCACCACTGTTCTGACCACGACGGAACCCGCGCGTTCGGAGGAGGCGGCGACGACAGCGGCGGCCGTCGCCGTCGTGTCCGTCGAGGCGTCGTTCGACAGCGGGGGCCCCAAGGGGGAGGGGAAGGCCGACATCGTCGTGGATCCTGGGCGGGTCGGCGCCAACGCGGTCCATGTGACCGTGACGGACCCGTCCGGCAGGCTCCTCGATGTGCCCGAGATACGGGCCACGCTGACGTCGTCCGGCGGGATCGGCCCCTTGCCTGTCCCCCTGCGGCGCGCGTCGGAAGGCCACTGGACCGTCTCCGGCTTCCAGGTGCCGACGCCGGGCGCATGGGAGCTGGCACTGACGGTGCGGACCTCCGACGTCGATCAGATCACGCTGCGTCGTCCGCTCGATCTCCGCTGACGCCGGCGTCGTACGTGTTCCGGCTGATCTCGGCGACGAGGTCCGCGACGCGCTCCTTGATCTCGTCGCGTATCCGGCGCACGACGTCGAGACCCTGGCCCGCCGGGTCCTGCAGCGCCCAGTCGCGGTACTGCTTGCCGGGGAAGACGGGGCAGGTGTCGCCGCAGCCCATGGTGATCACGTAGTCGCTGCTCTTCACCATCTCCGGGGTCAGCACCCGCGGGGTGAGTCCGACAAGGTCGATGCCCACCTCGGACATGGCGGCCACGGCCTGCGGGTTGATCTGCTCGGCAGGGAGGGTGCCGGCGGAGCGGACTTCGACGTTCCCCTGGGACAGGTGCTGGAGCCAGGCGGCGGCCATCTGCGAGCGGCCGGCGTTGTGGACGCAGACGAACAGGACGGAAGCGCGGGGGATGGCAGCCATGTCGATCCTCGGGTGGTGCGGTGTGGTGCTTTTGGCAGGTGAGGAGTGGCGACGTGCCGATCGAATCCCTGGGGGAGACTGGGGGAAAGCGGTGGCCGTGACACCCCCGATCGTGAGAGTATCAGCACATGCTGACATCAGTCGACAGTGACATTTTGAAGGTGCTGGCCGACCCCCTGCGACTTCAGATCGTGACACTGCTGGCACGCGAGTCCCTCTGCACGACCCACCTGGTCGAAGAGACGGGGGCCCGCCAGACCAACCTGTCCAACCACCTGAAGGTGCTCCGCGAGGCGGGCCTCGTCGACACGGAGCCCTGCGGCCGGTGGGTGTACTACAAGCTCAAGCCCGAGGCGCTGTCCGCGCTCGCGGGCGAGCTGACCGGGCTCGCGGCCGCCGCGCAGGAGACCGCCGACAACGACCGCAAGCGGAGCTGCTGACATCAACAGGAACTGACATCATCGAAGGATGGTGTCAGTTCACAGTGATGTGAGAACATCCCCACATGCTCACCTCAGTCGAGGCTGATGCGATCACGGAGACCGGCTCCTGCCCGAGGCGGCGCCCGTGACGCTCACCGACCCGGACACCACCTCCACCACAGCCCTCACCCGTCGCCTGTCGACCCTGGACCGCTACCTGGCGGTGTGGATCCTCCTCGCGATGGCCGGCGGTCTCCTCCTGGGGCGGCTCGTCCCCGGACTGAGCGGTGCTCTCGCCGCCGTCGAGGTCGGCGGCATCTCGCTGCCCATCGCCGTCGGACTGCTCGTGATGATGTACCCGGTGCTCGCGAAGGTCCGGTACGACCGCCTCGACGCCGTCACGAGCGACCGGAGACTCATGGTCTCCTCGCTGGTCGTCAACTGGATCGTCGGCCCGGCGGTCATGTTCGCCCTCGCCTGGATCTTCCTGCCCGATCTCCCCGAGTACCGCACCGGGTTGATCGTCGTGGGCCTCGCACGCTGCATCGCGATGGTGATCATCTGGAACGACCTCGCCTGCGGCGACCGGGAGGCCGCAGCCGTCCTCGTCGTCCTCAACTCCTTCTTCCAGGTCGTGGCGTTCGGCCTCCTGGGCTGGTTCTACCTCGACCTGCTGCCGCGGTGGCTGGGGCTCGGGGACGGCCAGGGCCTGGACGTCTCGCCGTGGCAGATCGCACTCAACGTGGTCGTCTTCCTCGGCGTGCCCCTGCTGGCCGGCTTCCTCACGCGCCGGATCGGCGAGAGCAAGCTGGGCAGGGACGGGTACGAGCAGGGGTTCCTGCCTCGCATCGGGCCGTGGGCGCTGTACGGCCTGCTGTTCACGATCGTCGTGCTGTTCGCCCTCCAGGGGAAGACGGTCACGTCGCAGCCGCTCGACGTGGCGCGCATCGCCGTTCCGCTCCTGGTCTACTTCGCCGTGATGTTCTTCGGCTCCTTCGCGCTCGGCAAGGCGGTGGGGCTGCCGTACGACCGCACCGCGACCCTCGCCTTCACCGCCGCCGGCAACAACTTCGAGCTCGCCATCGCCGTCGCGATCGCCACGTTCGGCCTCACTTCGGGGCAGGCGCTGTCCGGCGTCGTCGGCCCGCTGATCGAAGTACCCGTGCTCATCGGTCTGGTCTACGTCTCGCTCTCCCTCAGGAGGCGCTTCGAGCGGACGTGACCTCCTGCGCGGAAACGGAGGGTGGTCGGAGCAAGGCACCGACCACCCACCGAAAGAGCTACCGCTCCAACCGCTCAACCCACAGGAGCGGGGCTCGGCACCGCCACCGGCGGATCCAACTGCACCGTTCTGTCGCAGAGTCGCGCCACCTGGGAAGGGTCGTGCGACACGAGCAGGACGGTCCGGCGGCCGCGCAGAGCTGCCACGGACTCCTCGACCGTGTCCCGACTCCGTTCGTCCAGAGCGCTCGTCGGCTCGTCGAGGAGCAGCGCAGCCGGTTCCAGGGCCAGGGCGCGCGCGAGACAGAGTCGCTGACGCTGGCCGGCGGACAGGTTCTGGGCCGGAGAGTCGAGCCGGTCGCAGACCTCCTTCCACAGGCCTGCCTCGTTCAAGGCCTGCTCGGCCCGGTCACGCAGGGTCTCCCGGGAGGCCCGCATGACGTGCCGGATCCCGAAGAGGGCGTTGTCGAGGATGCTGCCGCCGAAGACCACCGGCGTCTGGGGCACGAGCACGACCTTGGTCCTGAGGTCGGCGTCGCCCTTCCGGGGCGCGATCGGACGCCCCAGGACCTCAAGGTGCCCGTCCCGGGTGAGCCCGGCGGGAAGCAGGTCGACGAGCGCGCGCAGCACCGTGGACTTGCCGGCGCCCGACGGCCCGCAGAGGCCGGTGGTCGACCCCTGCTCCAGGCCGAAGGAGACGGGCCCGACGAGGGTCTTCTCCCGGTCCCGCACCCGGAGTTCTCGTACAGCGATTACGTGGTCCATCGCTCCCCCTCGAAGCGGTTGCGCAGCGCGACCGCCACGCCCAGCAGTACAGCCGTGATGAGCACCAGGACCAGTGCGCTGCCCCACGCCTGCGAGACCGCCTGCGGGTCGCCCGAGTCCTGGGACAAGTTGAAGATGTGGGTGGGCAGAGACTGCACGGGGGCGTTCACGATCCCGCTGGGCAACGCGGGCGCACCGAAGACCACCGTGGCGGTGAACAGGAGTGGCGCGGTCTCCCCCGCTGCACGAGCCAGTCCGAGCAGGAGCCCGGTGACCGTGGCCGGCCAGGCGTACGGAACGACGACGGACCGGATGTACTGAGCGCGCGAAAGGCCGAGCGCCAGGGCACTCTCGGTCATCTCCGTCGGCATGCCGCTGACCCGCCCGGCGGTCGTGATCGCGACCACGGGTACGACCACCGGCACGAGCACGATGGCACCCGCCAGCCACGACCGGCCCCAGCCCATGGCGCTGCAGATGATCACGAACCCGGCAAGACCGAGGAGGATCGTCGGCGTCCCGCCCACCACCACGGTCACCGTCTGCAGGACGCGGGAGGCGCGGCCGGAGGCGTTGACACCGAGCAGGATGCCCGCCCCGAATCCCAGGGGCAGCGAGATGAGCCCCGTGGTCACGACGAGAAGGAGGGTGCCGAGGATCTGGTCGCTCACCCCACCGCCGGCCGAACCGGCCGCGGACGTGAACCAGAACGATGGCGAGAAAGCCACGCTCCCCCGCGTCGCGAGGATGGCGAGCATGGCCACGAGCAGCGCGCCGGGCAGAAGGAGCGCCCCCACACGCAGCAGCCCCACGGCCTTGTCGATCTCCCCGCGCATCCTCGACGACTGCCGCTTCCGGTTGCCCCGCATCGCGGAACCGGAGCCCGACGTGCGCCGGATGCCCCACACGGTCGCGGCGGCGACCAGAGCGAGGAGGATCAGGCCAAGGCCGCAGATCGCGGCGAAGTACGGGCCCGAGGTGCCTGCCAGGACCGGCTCCGGTCCGGCCAGCTTCGTGGTGAGCGTCTGCCCGGGATGAACGAGCGAGTCGAGCAGCTCGCCGAATGACGTGGGCAGCCTTCCGTCGGCCCTTCCCACGACCAGGAACACGGCGATCGCCTCACCGAGCGCCCGGGCGAGGCCCAGGAGCACGCCGGCTCTCATCCCCTGACGGGCCTGCGGCAACACCGCCGACCGGACGACTTCGCGCCGCGTGAGTCCCAAGGAGTAGGCAGCCTCGCGGTACCGGTCCGGTACGGCGGACAGGGCGTCCACGCTCACGGCCACGATGGTCGGCATGATCATCACCGCAAGGACGATGCCGCCCGCCAGGAGGCTGTCACCGCCCGGCACATCACCGATCCACGCGATGAAGGGACGCACCGCCATGATGCCGATGAGCCCGTACACGATGGACGGGACGGCCGCGAGGAGCTCCACGCTCATCCGCAGGGGCCGGGCGAACCGGGGCGGCAGGTACTCCGAGAGCGCGATGGCCGCCGCCCACCCGACCGGGACGGCGAGCACGAGCGAGACCAGGCACACGACGGCCGAGCCGTAGATCATGGCCAGTCCGCCGAAGACGGAGTCGGTCGGACTCCACATCGGCTCCGCCAGGAGGTCGATCCAGTCGACCGTACCGCTGAGCACGCCGACGCCGAGGTAACCGACGAGCACCAGCATGACGCCGGCGACGGAGACCGCGCCGGCGCCCACCCAGGCCCACACCCACCGCGAGGGGTGTGGGCGAGGTGATGTGTCCGGTGCGGCAGGCTGCCGCACCGGCGTCTTCACTGTCACCTGCTACTTCCCGATTTGCTTGAGGGTGAGGTAGCCGTGCTTGGTCAGGAGCGGCTGCCCCTTGTCGGAAAGGATGTAGTCGATGAACTTCTTCGCGTCGTCCTTCGCCGGCCCGTTGGTGATCACGTAGAGCGGACGGCTCATGGGGTACTTGCCGCTCTCGACGTTCTCGGAAGAGGGGGCGATTCCGTCGAGAGTAACGACAGCGAGCTTGTCGCGCCCCTCGACGAAGCCGGTCGAGAGCGGGCCGACGGAGCCCGGCGTCGACTCGAGCTTGTTGCGCGTCTCCAGGTTGCCGCCGACGATGGCGAAGTTGTTGGAGTTCGGCGGCGGCGGGGGCTTCTCACCGTGGTAGAGGTACTTGTCCAGCACCTCGCGCGTGCCGCGCCCGGGCTCCTTGTCGTAGACGAAGACCGGCAGGTCGGGGCCGCCGACCTGCTTCCAGTTCGTGATCTTCCCCTCGAAGAGGCCCTTGACCTGATCCTTGGTCAGGTTCTTGACCCCGGCGTCGGCGACCTGCTTGCTGATGATGATGCCCACGGCGTCGGCGCCGATCTGCGTCGAGACGTAGTCGGTCTTGGGGCTGGCGGCCTTGTCCTCGTCCGACACCGGCTTCGAGCTCAGCGCGATGTCGATCTGCCCGGCACCGAGCTGCGAGATACCGCCGGCCGAACCACCCTGCGTGGCAACGGTGATGTTCAGCCCCTGGGCCTTCAGCGCCTCGGCCGCGTCTGCGGCGACGGGCGCCACCGTGGTGGAACCGCTCGCCTGCAACGCCTTCCCCGCACCGCCGGCGGCGTCGGCGCCCCCGGCGCAGGCCGTCGTGAGCGACGCGATCAGGACAGCGCCCGAGGCGAGGTAGGCGAACCGCCGCCGACCGACCGAACCTGCGGAGCGAACGCTCCCCATCGTCAAGTCCTGTGGCTGCGACGACGATTCCATAGTGCGAGACATGCAGGGTCCTCCCCCAGTCGGTCTCTGATTCGAACGGAATCTAAGCAGCCGGGCGGGCGACTGAAAAGCCTCTACCAACGACCAGTTGTACGACTGCCGTTCACATTGCCCCCACTTCTGATACATCTTCCGTTTCCTTGATCGTCCCTTTACATGGGGCGCGTCAAGGCGGACAGGTGTCACCAGCGGGCGGGACCACGGGACCGTTCGACGAGGGCTCCAGGGCGACCGGGGCCGATCCCTATGCCCGCCCGTTCACGGGCCCACGCGGCGGCCGCGTCTCGACTGCGGTTCTCCGCGACGCCACCCACTGGGACACCGTCATCACCAAGCTCGGCTACGAGCACCTGCGCCGCCACGACCTCCGCCACACCGGACTCACCTGGTTCGCCGACGCCGGCGTCCCGGTGCACGTCCTGCGCAAGATCGCCGGTCACGGCTCACTGACGACCACCCAGCGATACCTGCACCCTGACGTCCGCCAGATCACCGCCGCCGGCGCCGCGCTGACCGCCCATCCCAGCGGGCTTCGCGCACCCCGGTCCCTGCCCACGGCGATCGTGGCCGCCCGCTGACCCGGTCAAGGCGGGTTGGTCCCCAAGTGGTCCCCGAAAACGGCCAAGGGGCCGTTTCAGATTGCTCTGAAACGGCCCCTGACCTACGACTCTTTCGAGTCGGGACGACAGGATTTGAACCTGCGACCCCTTGACCCCCAGAATCTGACGCCCAGTCTTCTCCGTCCGTCCAGTCCATACAGTCCGGCAAACGTCCAGGTCAGAGACCTGCGCTCGGCACGGCTTCCTGATGTCTGTGACACATCGGTGACACGGGTAGGGCGCCGTAGGGGTGCCCTGTGAGGGCACCTGAGGCTCAAGGAAGCCCGGCGCGGGCGCCGCTTGATTACTTGATCATCCAGCGCAGAACGCCTGCACAGTGGAACTACACGGCGCGTCAGCCCGATCCTCGGGTTCGTTGACGCCACGGCTTCCCCGACGCCGGCCAGGGTTCCCCCGAGAGGTAGCGGGGCGGCTCTTGATCGTCGTCCCAGAGCAGAGCCCAGATGGCCTTGCCCATCGTGGATCGCCGGATACCCCAGAGGTCACTGATCTTCTCGACGAGGTTGACACCGTTGTTTGAGTACACCTCGGGTATCCACTCGATGAGAGTGTCCTCAACCTCAATCACGACGTTGTGACCGACTGTTCCGAGTTGGAGACGTATCTCGGCAGGAGACTCTTCGCGGAGCGTAAGACCCAGGTTTGCGCCATGGATCAGCTCCGTCACGATGAGCTGGGCGTCGTCGAGGAGGTGGATGAGGCCCCACCCCGTCAGTGCTTCGGCAGTGAGCTCGTGCGCCTTTAGCTCCGCGACCATCGTCGGAGCAGCGTAGGTCGCGCGTACTGAGCGGGGTTCAGAGTTTCTTGCCATGGCACGCGTCTCTCAGGCGAGTGTGCCTTCAAGCATGATCCCGGTTTGAGGGTGGAGTCAACGTGTTCAGTGAGGCCCGCGGGTCCGTCATCGCGCGTGCAGGTCTCCGGGGCCCTGCCACTGCGGCAGCGTGGTCATGAACCCGAAGTCCTTGGCGACCTTCTCCAACTCGACCGTCCACGGCTTTCCGGTGAGCACCTCGTTGAAGGCGAGCATCGCTGCGTGGAGGATCCACAGGCAGTACAGCTGACAGGCCGTGCGGTCTCCCTGCTCCCAACACGACGCAGGCCACCGGCCAAACCCTCAGGGCAGCCAGCTGGCGTTGCGAGGAGCCGGGTTCCAACCCTGGGACGCCCGCTGACGACGTCGACAGAAGGTCGGTTCGGGGCTCTCATCCCGAGCACTACAGGCCACAGGCAGGCTTATTCAGGCCTAGAGTCTGATGCGGAATGTGTGCGAACTTATGGGGGAGTCCTTGCGTCGGCTTCACTGCACAGAAGAAGTCCTCCGGCCAGGAGTTCAGCGAGAATCGCCAGTAGAAGTCCATGATGCTCTTTGGTGAGCTTGTCGGGGTTGTCGGTGTCGATCGAGATGACTCCAAACACTCTCGCCCCTGCAGTTACGGGCTGAAATAGGATTGCTTCGCACCCCAGACCGTTGTGCCATGCCCCACCTTTACCGCGCTCCAGATGTACTGCTTCCCCCTTTTCCACCTTCGGTACAACGCGATTTCCAAACCGCGAGCCCCGAACGATGGCCGGCGGGGTAGATGGATTACCCGTACGCCCGTACAACACCCCCTCGCACTTCAAAGCTTCAATCCCCGTCCCCGAATACTCGTAGAAAAAGGCTCGAAAGTGATCCTGCCCGGCCACTCGCAGCGACGTTTCGGTGACCCTATGCTTCAATCCGATCTTTTGCTCTGCACGATCACTCGCCGGAATGGATCCTAGGTAGTGGAGGTAATCGTATAGAGGTAGGAATGAGCTCAAAAGGAGTTCACGAAGGAGCTCCAGCGAGCGGGGGTTAATACTCGCTTCCAGCGCTGCCGCTCTAGCCCTACCTGCCTCTTCGATTTCCCGAACCTTTGCCGCCTGCTTTCGCTCCTCCTTTACAGGAAGCCATGCAGCAGTACACAATGAAGCAGCCTGGATGACACCGATGACACCGTGAAGCCACCCTGACACCTGTTCAGCGGCGAAGGTTGTAAGGCCGATCCCAATGGCCGTTAGGAGTACAGCCAGGCCCGTAAACTTCTCCCAAGGCTCCCACTGCTTCCAGAACAGTACCCGTTTCCAGAACTTGTTCATGACCTTGATGTTTACCCGTACTTCACCACGTTCTAACGGGCCACGCGAGCGAAGGTCCGAGAGGGCGAGATAAACACAAGTTCCCTATTGACAACCCAGGCCATGATTCTCTATAAGAAATCATGAACAACGAACGAGGCCCGTTATTCAATAAGCCTGACTGGCTCACCGAGGAGGAGTATCGACACTATCATGACATTGTCGAGCACCCGTTGTCTTATGTGGCCTCCGTGTTAGACCATGAGCTTCATTTTCGAAGCTCGAATCTGTCCTCAGATTGCGAGCTAGCCACAGAAGCACAAATTGACTCTGCCGCCGTTTCCGCGGAAAGCCGTAAGGCTTCAGAGTTACCTCGGAGCTTTCTTCGTAGGCGTGCCTTGATATTCACGCGAAGGTGGCTGCACACCAACCGAGGGCAGACCGTTACCTAGCCTTTTGCAATCACCTTACATCTCTCAGTGGCTGTCCTGCCTATAATCCGTCCTTGTGTCGGCCGGGACGATTTCCTTGCTGAATTCCACGAACACAGCCCAGGCAGCCGGCCGGAGCTTCATCCTTCCGCGGCCCTTGGCCTTCGAGTCTCGGACCTGGACCATCGCAGGGTCGTTGTCTGCAACCTCAACGCAGTTTTCCGTACCGGTATAGGAGCTCGTACGCCAATTCGGCTTGCCAGTCATGCTTTCCCTCCTAGTGATCAAAATGTGCGTGAGCCGACCTTATGAGTGCCCTGGCCGGCTCGCCGTAGACGGCTGATTGCTTCAGCAGGGCGAACGCCTTCGTGTAGAGGTCGATTTCCCGAGGTTGGGTCACTGACATCTCCGCGGAGAACGTCTCCACCAGCACGAGCTTGTCGTCAAACATCGAGAACGAGTGCCCCAGCCAGACTCTCGTGGATGCGGCCTTGGGCACGATGCCCAGGCTCACCCGCGCCAGACCCATCACTGCCGTCAGACGGTCGAGCTGAGACCTCATGACCTCCCCTCCCCCGACGTTGGAGTACAGGGCCTGCTCGCCGAGCAGCACGTTGTAGACCCGATTCCCCTCGTAGAGGTACCGCTGTCGCTCCAGTCTCCTCGCGACCGCAGCCGCCGAGTCGTTGGGGAACTCGTAGAAGCTGACAGCCTGGTCGAACACGGCCGCGGCGTAGTCGGCGGTCTGGAACGTGCCCCAGATCATGTTGGGCTGCCAGATCCGGAAGACCTTGGTCCTGTCATAGACAGGCAGGGCCTTCTTCTGTCGGGCCTCGGCTCCTGTCTTGAGCTGCCGCCGCCAGTCCAGCCACAGCTCGTCGATGTGTCGAACCGTGGCGACCAGGTCCGGGATGTGCTCTTGCTGGCCGGTCTTCTCGCACCAGTCCTTGATGTCTTGCTCGCTGGCGTTCTGCTTTCCGTGCTCAAGCCGAGAGATCTTCGACTCTGGCCAGCCGAGTGCGTAGGCCAGCGCCCGGCCGCTCGTGAATCCGGCATCTTTCCGGAACGCACGCAGTCGGGCACCCAGTGCCTCGCGTACCTCTTGTGCTTGATTGCTCACCGGTCTGTCAGGGCTTGTACTCGCTGTGCGGGGTGGCAGCGCTCCAGAGAACATTCCGGATGGAGACGCACCGCGCCACGGTCGACGGGTCGTCGATCACTTCCGACCCCAGGATTCGACCATCCTTGTCGAAGTGGCCCACGGCAAGGATCTTGTTGTCGAAGAGCCACCAGTCGTTGCATCCGACGGGAAGCGTGTGGTGAGGCAACGTGGCTCGGGAGATCCAGCGGATCTGCTCGCCGGCCTTCACGTTGATCGGAGTGGTGGCGTACTCCCACTGGATGTACGGACTGTGCGGCTCGGTCACGACGCGTACTCGACGTACGGTCCTTCCCTCCCCGGTCACCCGCCTCACCATCGCGAGCCACGGCTCCATGTACGAGTTGTCCACCGGCTCACCCCGGAGCCAGCTTGCGTACGGGCCGTCCTCGTCGGGGACGGAGTAGTCGTCCCTCAGCTCTAGGTGGAAGGCATCGCTCTTGAAGCTCTCAAAGAGCCGGTTGCGCTCGGCGCTGGAGATCAGCTCCACGCGGTTCCTCCAGTAGGGCGGTGATCGCGGCCTTGGGTACCTCGACCACGGTCTCGTAGTCCGGGATCTCCATCTGGGACAGGGCCTCGGCGTCGGTCACCTCCCGCCCCTGGACGACGAACGTACCGCCAGGCGTGAGGATCATGATCGGGTCCTCCAAGCGTCGGATCTCCCCGGCCGGCAAGCCGTCCTTCGTCAGGTGCTCGAACAGCTCCGTCGGTACCTCCACAGCCGTGTCTCCCTCGGGGATGTCCAGCTGCATGAGGAGGTCGTTCGCGTAGATCCTCCATCCCTGCACGAGGTATGTGTCCCGGTCGGTTGCGTAGAGCGTGGGGCAGTCCCCGATGTTGGAGTTCTTACCAAGGAACCGTAGCTTCATGGTCGTTCTCCTGTCTGCTGCCTTGCATCAGTTTGCGCGACACACCGATAGTCGACCCGGTGTTCGGGCCCGTCAAACGACTTGCTGCAAACTCGCGCAATCTTCTTGGGGGTTGGTCAGTCGCCGCTCTACGTTCCTCTCGAACCCAAGCGACGGCAGGAACGAATGACTGGGGGTCACCTATGACGGCTACGACCAGCAGAACCCCGATCGAGACGGCGCAGACCATCGCGAGGAACGCGATCCCCGAGGTGCGCGAAGCCCTGGCCCTTATGAGCCTCCCGGCGGAGGTCGACATCGGTGAGGTCATCGACGGGCACGGCACGGTCTGCCTCGTCATGCGGTCTGGGGACGCGTACGAATTCGCCCGTTGGACGCGCACCCACGCCACGGAGGACGAGCACGACCTCCACGCCGCCATGAAGCAGGCAGGCTGATGTCTCAGCAGACAGCGAGGCCGCCTCGCGGGCCGCTTGGCACGCAGGGCCATGTCGTCAGCGCCGGCCAGATCAAGATCGGTGACATGGTCGGGTTCGACGGCGTGTTCTTCGAGATCACCGACATGGCGGGCGGGACGGTCCAGAAGGTCCTTTATTTCCGAGACCGGGAGCCCATCACAGTCAGTGGCCCCCTGCTGGTGTTCCGGAAGATCGAGTACACCCCGGTCCTGGGCGAGATGGTCTACAGCCGCCCCCTTGTGTAACCCCAAAACATCGGCCCAGCAACGCAGCTCCCCCGTACTGCCTGCTGGGTCGGGCAAGGTCCCGTCCCCGGTGATGTCCGGCAAGACCGTCCGGGGGAGGGTCATCAGGGCAAGCCGGCCCGGAGACCGACTCTCCGAAATCTGGCACACGAAGGAGTTTCACTTCATGGCTCAGAACCTCTACGCGGTCCCGATCGAGGGGGCCACGTTCCAGAACTTCTGCGGTGGGAACCTCGGTGGCGAGCACGAGTCCTGCATCGACCTGGCGACCATTCCCGGTGTCGAGGACGGCTACGCCCTCCGTGACACCAAGCCCGAGGGCGCCGGCCACGAGCTGCGCGCCACGACCGCCGAGATGGACGACTTCGTCCTCGGCTACGCCAAGATGAGGGGCCTCTCCCTCAGCTAGCCGACGGTTCGAGTCTCCGTAAAGGGGCCACCCCATCCGAACTGGGGTGGCCCCCCACGTCAGATTGTAGGAAGGGCACTCTTTGAGCTGGCACGGTCATTGGCATGGATACGGGTGGGCAGGTACTCCGGTCAACTACGCGCGGGAGGGCAACCGCCGGCCTCCGTACCCGGTTCCTCCTCCGCCCGAGGCCAAGGAGGAGGAGAAGGTCCGATATCGGGACGCTGCGAATGAGTTCTTGACCTCTGACCTGCCGCCTCTGATGACCGGCCACTGGCTCCTCAAGCGCAACCACAGCACCGAGGACCGTACGTGGACCAACGTAGATGTTGCTCTCGCATGGCTGACGAAGCGCTACCAGGAGAGCCCGCCGTTCGACCGCGAGGACGGCAAGGTGGCCTACTGCACCCTTGACCAGAAGCTGGAGTACGCCGCGGACGTGCTCCCTCACGGCGTCGACGTGAGCTGGGTGCACTACACCCATTCACAGAGCATGGTGTCGCTCTCCGTTGTGTGTTGCCCGAACCACTTTCATCCGGACATCCCCTGCCCACTCCCTTCCTCCTGAGCCGAAGGACGAGCCATGTCACTGCGCTTGTTATTGCCCGAGGACGGTGTAGCCGAACTGATGCGCTCGTGGCCCGACGAGCCGCGTGTGTTCAAGCGCGGCAGGGCGCCGCTCGACGAGACGGTCACCGCGGAAGCCATCCGAGGTTACGTGTATAGGGGGTGTGTCCCGGCTGACGAGATCGCAGTCGTCAAGGCCCCCAACCCGTCGATGAGCCAGAAGGCATATACAACGGACGGACGGACAGACCGCGCGAAACTCGCCCGGCTCTACGAGAGCGGGCACACCATTCGTCTCGGTAACCTCCAGCGCGTCATCCCGGCCTTGGCTCAGATCTCCCAGGACATCCAGACTGAGACGGGCTACTCGAACTACATCCACGCGTTCCTGACCCCGCCGGGGCACCAGGGGCTTCGTCACCACTGGGATCAGCAGATGGCCGTGATCGTCCAGATCTCCGGCACGAAGCGGTGGCAGCTCTGGCGGCCCCCGGTGGAGGCCCCCATGCGGGAGTACAACGAGAGCTGGCGGGTCTGGCAGGAGGACTACATCCCGAAGTGGGAGGCTGCGGGACCGGACGTCGAGGTCGACCTGAAGGTCGGCCAGTCTCTCCTGCTTCCACGTGGGTGGGTTCATAACCCTCACGTCCTGGACTCCGACGAACACAGCATCCACCTGACGTTCGCGATCCGCGAGCGCACTCCCCTGTGGCTGGCCGAGAAGCTGGTGGCCACCGCGATCGACAACCCCGACTTCCGCCGCATCCTGCGTCCCGGCCAGTTGGACGGGGTCGAGTTGAGCCACCAGCTCTCCGAGACGCGTGACGCGCTGATCCGCCACCTCCAGGGGCTCGACCTGTCGGAGACGGCGGTGGGCGTGCGTGAGGCGACCCTGACGGAGTTGGAGTACTCCACCTGACCGCAGTCAGTGAATCAAGCGTTGAGAAGAGCCCTCTCGGTCGTCGCCGAGGGGGCTCAGCGCGTCTTTACGTGAGCTCGGCCGTGGCTTCAACAGCAGGCTTCACAAAAAGATGCGTCAACTTTATTGATATCTTGACAAATTGCGCGAACTTTGCCATATTCAGTGATAGTTGCTCGATATGGACATTAACGCAATTGTTAAACATTTCGGCCTGACTGAACACCCGTTCATCACGAGCCCCGATCCGCGGTTCCTGTACTTCTCCGCCCAGGTCCGCGAAGCGCTGGCTAAGTGTGAATTCATGGCACGTGATCGGATCGGCCCCATCTACATGTACGGCCCGATCGGCTCGGGGAAGACCTCTCTCGTTCGCAGGCTCCACGAGAAACTGAGTCAGGACGAACGCTTCAACGTCAAGTTGCTCATCTCGCCCAATCTCAAGAGCAGCAACGCCTTTCTCCGTTTGGTCATGGAGAGCTTCGACGTAAAGACCGAGCGTTCCTACGCTGCCTCTCTGGGCAACTTCGAGGCCTTCCTGCTCAAGACGGACAAGCTCCGTCGCGAGACCCACAGGCTGATGGCACAGGCCGGCGTGCGGAAGGTGCGTCTCTACGACGCCCGCCACGCGTGCCTCTCCTGGATGGCCAACAATGGCGTTCCCGACACTGTCGTCTCCGCTTGGGCGGGTCACAGCGACCTGTCCTTCACCAAGCGGGTCTACGTGCACCCTGACCCGCAGAGCCTCAAGGCGGGTTCGGACAAGCTCGGGGAGCTGCTCGCCGGCTGAGGAAGATCCACCAAGTCCTGTGACGAAATGTGACACGACTGCCCCAGAGAACGAACAAGAGCCCTGCCTCACCGAAGTGAGACAGGGCTCTGATCTGCGACTACGAGGCGAACCTCTAGTCGGGACGACAGGATTTGAACCTGCGACCCCTTGACCCCCAGTCAAGTGCGCTACCAAGCTGCGCCACGTCCCGATGCCCGTCTGACCTGGGGTTTCCCCTGGCCGAGCGCGCATGAGAACAATACCGCACTTTCCCCGGTGGTCACGCACACGTTTCCTGGCGCCCCTGCGCGGGCCCGGCGCGGCGGGCGTGGGGGCGCTCACTCTCCGTGATGCGCTTCGCGCCCCCTCGTACGTCCACGCGCCCGGCGCGGCGGGGCGGAAGCGGGCGCCGGGCGGGGTCGCGTGGGCGGGAAGAGGGGAGGGGGAGCTTCCGGAATGCCTCGCTTCTCGGATGGAAGTGGGTCATGTGCCGATATCAGGCGATTCCTTGGCGTATAGCGGCAAAGAAGTATCCATTGGTACGTGGCGGAAATTCGACCCTGAGGACGGGGCTCCGGACTTGGTCGAGAACGCCAAGACCATGCGAAACACAGTCAGACTCGATCGTCAACCGCTCCTGTTTCGGACAAAGTCTGTGGCGATATTGATCGGTTCCGGAAAGATCAACACCATGAATGGGGTCGGCCTGTTCGGGACGGGACCACTGCCGATGCTCCACCTGCTCGGACAACTCGCCGAGCAGGCGTTTCGCAGGTGAGGACTCGGATGGACCGGATGGACAGCTATTTCAGCAGTCGACTGCATCGTGAGCTCAGGGCGACGGTCCGTGACTTCGCGGAGCGTGAGGTTCGGCCCCGGATAGCCGAGATGGAGGCGTCCCGGACCGTCCACCACGAGCTGTCCCGCAAGATCGCCGAGCAGGGCTGGCTGGGTGCGACTATCAGCCAGGAGTACGGCGGCATGGGCGCCGGCCATCTGGCCAAGACGATCATCATCGAGGAGCTCTCCCGGGTCAGCGGCGCCATGGGCGCCATGGTCCAGGCCTCCCAGCTCGGCACCGCCAAGATCGTCCACTTCGGCAGCGACGAGCAGCGCAAGACCTGGCTCCCGGAGGTCGCCGCCGGCGCGTGCCTGCCGACCATCGCGGTCACCGAGTACGAGTCCGGCGGGCACGTCCTCGGCATGCAGGCGAACGCGGTCCGGGACGGCGACGACTACATCCTCAACGGCCAGAAGGTCTACGTCGGCAACAGCCACGTGGGCGATCTGCACGGTGTCGTGGTCAGGACCGGTCCCGGATCGAAGGGACTCACCGCCTTCCTGGTCGAAGCCGATCGCCCGGGGTTCCGGACCGGTCCGCAGCAGCCCGCGATGGGCCTGCACGGTTTCAGCTTCGGTGAGCTGATCTTCGAGAACTGCCGGGTGCCGGCCGCGAACCGGCTCGGCGACGAGGGCGACGGCCTCGCCGTCGCGTACTCCTCCAGCGTGCTGTACGGACGGGCCAACCTCACCGCCGTCTCCCTCGGCATCCACCAGGCGATCCTGGAGGAGACCACGCGCTTCGCCTCCGAGCGCATCCGCTACGGAAAGCCGCTCCACGACCTGCCCACGGTGAAGCTGAAGCTGGGGCAGATGCAGTCCCGGCTGATGACCGCCCGGCTGGCCGCGTACCACGCCGTGCACCTGCTCGACCAGGGTCTCTCCTGCGACACCGAGCTGATGAACGCCAAGCTCGTCAACGTCGAGTCGGCGATCGACTCCGGCCGCAACGCCATGGAGATCCACGCCGCCGCCGGCCTCTACACGGACCGGGCCATCGAGCGGTACCTCCGGGACGCGCACCACATCTTCGCCCCCGCCGGCACCTCCGACATCCAGCTCCTGCGGCTGGCCGAGGTCGCCCTCGGTCAGGACAAGGGCAGCTGGTCGGAGCGGCTGTCCGAGCTGGTCCGCACCCCGGACCTGGAGCCGGTGCTCGCCTGATCCCCCACCCCCACGGGCCGGGAGCCCCGGTACGGCCGCTGCCGTACCGGGGCTCCCGGCTGTCGTCGGACGGTGACGGTCAGAACACGCCGTCCTCGCGGCGGTGGATCTGCTCCATGAGCTCCGCCGCCATCGCCTTGATCGTCTCCAGGCCGGCACGGCCCCACGGCCGTACGTCGGTGTCGACCACGCAGATGGTGCCGAGCGCGACGCCGGTACGGTCGATCAGCGGCGCCCCCATGTAGGAGCGGATGCCGATCTCGTCCACGACCGGGTTCCCCGCGAAGCGCGGGTAGTCGCAGACGTCCTCCAGGACGAGCGCCTTGCGCCGCACCACCACGTGCGGGCAGTAGCCGTGGTCACGCGCCATGAACCGGCCGACGCCGCCGCCCGCGGCGGCCGCGCCCAGGTCGCTGCCCGAGTGGGTGCCCTCGGGGGTGTGCAGCCCCGCGAAGAACTGCCGGTTCTCGTCGATGAAGTTCACCATCGAGAACGGGGCGCCGGTCACCTCGGCGAGCCGGTGGGCGAAGTCGTCGAACGCCGGGTCCGGTCGCTCCCCGAGACCGAGTTCGCGCAGCCGCTGCACGCGGGCGGGCGCCTCCTTGTCGATGGGGGTCAGCAGGAGGTGACCGGTCGGGTCGTAGGTCATGGCGTGGCTCCGTAGCTCGGCACGGTGTCCGGGATGGTGGTGAGCAGATGCTGGACGAGGGTCAGCAGGGTGCGGATGCCGGAGCTGGAGATCCGGGCGTCGCAGGTGACGACCGGCACCTCCGGCTTGAGGTCGAGGGCGGCCCGTACCTCGTCGGGTTCGTAGCGGTAGGCGCCGTCGAACTCGTTGACCGCCACGATGAACTGGATGCCCCGCCGCTCGAAGAAGTCCACGGCGGAGAAGCACTCCTGGAGCCTGCGGGTGTCGGCCAGGACGACCGCTCCCAGCGCGCCCTCGGAGAGCTCGTCCCACATGAACCAGAAGCGCTCCTGGCCCGGGGTGCCGAAGAGGTACAGGACGTGGCGGTCGTCGAGCGTGATCCGGCCGAAATCCATCGCGACGGTGGTCGTGGTCTTCGACTCCACGCCCTCCAGGCTGTCGGTGGCCGCGCTGACCGAGGTGAGCAGTTCCTCGGTGCTCAGGGGTTCGATCTCGCTGACCGCGCCCACGAGGGTCGTCTTGCCGACGCCGAATCCGCCCGCCACCAGGATCTTGAGCGCGGTGGGGAAGGGGTCGGCCGCGAAACTGTCGTGGCGCTCAGAGCCGTTGTCGTAGGCCATCGAGCACTGCCTCCAGCAAGGAACGGTCGGTTGGGTTGGCGTGGAAGCGGGGCGCCCGGGCGGTGAGCGCCCCGCAGTCCACGAGGTCGGAGAGCAGGACCTTGGTGACGACGGCCGGCAGCCTTAAGTGCGCCGCGATCTCGGCCACCGAGGTGGGCCCGTCGCACAGCCCGAGGGCCAGGCTGTGCTCGGGACCCATGTGCGCCTGCGGCATCGAGCCGGTCGCCATCACCAGGGACAGCAGGTCCAGGGCGGTGGTCGGCTTGGTCCGGCCGCCGCTCACGGTGTACGGGCGGATCAGCCGCCCGGCCGCGTCGTCGAGCCAGGGTCCTTCCTGATGCGACGTCACGTCTACTGCCCGCGCCCGCCCACCGCGCCCGCGGCCTGGCGGGCGGGGGTGACCAGGTACGGCCGGACGCTCTTGACGAGCATCGCCATCTCGTAGCCGAGGACGGCGGCGTCCGCCTCGCGCCCGGCGAGGACGGCCAGGCACGTGCCGGAGCCGGCGGTGGAGACGAACAGGAGGGTGGAGTCGAGCTCCACGACCACCTGGCGGACCTCGCCGCCGTCGCCGAACCGGGCGCCCGCGCTGCGACCGAGCGAGTAGAGCCCGGAGGCGAGGGCCGCCATGTGGTCGGCGGCGTCGGGGTCGAGACCGTGCACGGATTTCACGAGGCCGTCGGAGGAGAGCAGGACGGCGTTGCGGGTGTACGGGACCCGCTGGACCAGCCCGCTGAGCAGCCAGTCGAGATCCGAGGAATGGCCGGTGGGCGCATTGCTCGCCATGGTGATCTACTCCTTGTGCGCGTCGCCAAGACGCAGCGATTCGTGGGGGGCGGGCTGGGATTCGGCGAGGCCGATGCCGCGCTGGAACGCGGCCATCAGACCCGGGTCGTGCAGGGCGTGCTCCTCCGTCTTGCGGGCCACGGGCTCGTCCCTCAGCTGCGGGACGATGTGCTCCTGTGCGCGCCTCTTGGGGAGCAGGGGCCTGCCGCCGTCCTCGGCACGGGGGGCCGGGGGGAGCGGCGAGAGCAGGTGGTCCGGCGGGCCGGCGTGGCCGGCGCCGGACGCCTGGGCCGGTATCGCGGGGGCGGGACCGGAGTCCCCGTATCCGCTCGGCCCCTCGTTCGTACGGAGGTACGGGTGGGAGCCGGGCACGGGGGCCTCCTCGTGACGGGCGGCGGCCCGCTCCGGGGAGGGCGAGGGTACGGACTGCGGTACGGGAGCGGTGCCGGCCGGCGCGGGAACCTGGGCGCGGCCGGAGCCGTGGCCGGTGCCGTACGCCGGTGCGTGAACCGCGCTGTGCGCCGGCGCCTGGCCGGTGCCGTGAGCCGGTGCGTGGCCGGTGCCGTAAGCCGATGCCTGGTCCGTGCCATGCGCCGGCGTGTGGCTCGCGACCTGCGCCGCGACGGGGGCGGGCGCCTGACCGGGCACGGAGGCCGGAGCCTGGACCGGGGCGTGGCCCGGCGCGGAGGCCGGGGCCGGGGCCGTCGTCGGGGCGGCGGCCTCAGTCGTGGCCTGCGGCTGCATCTGCACCTGGCCGGGCGGGATCGCCGCGGAGCCGGCGGTCGCGGCGGTCTGGCGCTCGTGCTGGGCGAGGCCCTCGGGGTCGGAGCCGAGGAGGCCCTGCGGGAGGACGAGGACGGCCTGGACACCGCCGTAGATGTTGGACTGGAGGCGCACCGCGATGCCGTGCCGGCGGGCGAGCGCCGAGACGACGAAGAGTCCGATGCGGCCGTCCTGGAGCAGGTGCGCGACGTTGACCTGGTCGGGGTCGGCGAGCAGGGCGTTCATCTTTTTCTGCTCGGTGACGGGCATGCCGAGGCCCCGGTCCTCGACCTCGATCGCGAGGCCCGCCGTGACGTACTGGGCGCGCAGCAGCACGGTGGTGTTCGGCGCGGAGAACAGCGTCGCGTTCTCGACGAGTTCGGCGAGGAGGTGGATGACGTCGGCCACGGCATGGCCCCGGAGCGTGCCGTCGATCGGGGGTACGAGCTTCACGCGCGGGTACTGCTCGACCTCGGCGATGGAGGAACGCAGCACCTCGGTCATGGTGACCGGGTTCGACCACTGGCGGCGGGAGATGGCGCCGCCGAGCACGGCGAGGTTCTCGGCGTGGCGGCGGATGCGGGTGGCCAGGTGGTCGACGTGGAACAGGCCCTTGAGCAGCTCCGGGTCCTCGACCTCGTTCTCCAGCTCGTCGAGGAGCTGGATCTCGCGGTGGACCAGGGACTGCAGGCGCCGGGCGAGGTTGACGAAGACCTCGACCTTCTGTTCGTTTCCGACGCTGCTGGAGAGCCGGGACGCCTGTACGACGGCGGCCACGGCGGCCTCGTGAGAGCGCGTCAACTCGTGCGAGAGCAGATCGAATTCGTCGCCCGATACGGGCGTGGCCGGCTGCTCGGGCCGGGGCGGGGGGCCTTCTCCCCTGCGCAGCTGCTCGACGACCGCCCGGAGTTCGCTCTGGCCGCGGGCGCTGGTGCGGCGCAGGGAGTTGCAGCGGTCGAGGACGGCCTTGGCGGCCCGGTCCGCGCCGAGCGCGGCGGCGGTCACGGAGGCGACGGTCAGGGCGGCGGCGCCGGTGAGCGCGGCCCAGAGGCCGGCGCTCGGGCTCGCTCCCGTGGAACGGATGGTGAAGATGACGGCGGCCGCGCCGCCGAGGGCCACCGCGACGGCGGGAAGCACGGAGGTACGCAGGAGTTGGGGGCGTATGCGGGCTTCGGCGGGAAGCGGTGCGGGGGTCTGCGCCGGGGGGTTGCTGTGGGTACCGGTGGCGGAGCGGGCGCCTGGCCGGCCGTGCCGCCCGCCCTCGCGTCGGTCGGGCCGCGAGGCGGGTGCGCGAAGTTGAGACATGAGTGTCCTTGGTACGTGCCCAGGATTCGGCGTACTGCGGGGGTGTTCTGCAGGGGGTCTACGGGGGAGGTGTTCTACAGACGTTCGACGAGCCTACCGATGATCATCAGCCACACACTGTAGTCGTCAACCGTTCATGTGCGGTGCGCAGTTGACAAACTTACCGGTAGACCGGCCCGGTCTGGTATCACCCCCAGGGTGACAGGCCGAGAATGATCGGCCGAAAGTCGACATCGGGCCCTGACGGGGGCTCCGGCGAGCGGGAACGGAAGAGGGCGGAGTGCCCCCACACCCCCTCAATCTGCGGAAATCGTCCCCTAACCGGAATCCCTCGCAGAAGCTACGGCTCCCCGCACCCGCCGCACCCCTCAGTGGCCGGAACGATCTCCGCCGGCCCCCGCCCCGGCGTCCCCGCCGGACACCCCCACCGCCACACGGGTCCCGGATCCACGACGGCCCCGGGGGGCCGGATCCCGGCGCGCGGTGACGGTCGGTGAGAGCGGAAGGCCGCCGGTCATCTGCGGGGCGCCCGCGGCGCGTTGCGGCTCAGCCCTGACAGCGGGCGAGTGTGCCGCTGTCCAGGGTGGACTTGTCGCCGAAGATCCAGCCTTCGGTCTCCGTGCCCGCGATGCGGGCGTAGATCCACTTGTGGGCCTCTGCGTTGGTGACGTAGCAGTGGTAGTAGACCTTCGTGCCGGAGCTGATCGCGGTCACGTAGGAGCACTTCGCGTATGGCCCCGTGTAGAGGTGGGTGTTCTGGGCCGCGCGGCCGGCGCCGTCGCTGCGGTTCTGGTGCGCCCACCCGGTGCACGCCGTGGACACCGGGGTAGGTTCCTTCACCGTGGCGCTGGACGTCGGCTTCGGGGAGGCCGACGGCTTCCCGGTCGGCTTGTCGCCTCCGGCGCCGGGCGCCGACGTGGGACTCGTCTCCGGGTCCTCGGCCTTCGTCGAGGGGGTGCCTGACGGCGTCTCGCCCGGGGTGGTGGACAGCTCGCCGGGGTTGCTGGAGGTCAGGTCCCCCGGGGCGGTCGGGCCGCCGGCCGTCGGGCCCGCGCCCGGCACGTCATGGTCGGTGGAGGTGCTCGGCGTGGGAAGCGCCGTGTTCGACGCGCCGCCGCCCTCGCCGTCCCGCGCGTTCATCAGCGCGTACGCGACTCCGCCGCAGGTGAGAACGGTGGCGGCCGCCACCGCGACGATGGTGCGGCTGCGACGGCGCCGGGCCTGGACCGCCGTGGCACGGGTCTCGGCACGGCTGTCGTGGCCGCCGGCCGGCGTGCCGGGCGTCATGTGCGGCTGCGGGGCTCCCTGAGCCGGAGGGGCGGCGAACGCGCCGGCCGGCGGGAGCGGCGCGGCCGCGGCGGCTTCGAAGCCCGGCTGAGCGTGGGGCTGGGAGGGCGGCACGGCGACGGCGGGGCCGAAACCCGGCTGCGCGAGGGGCTGGGAAGACTGCTCGGCGAACGCGGGGCCGAAGCCCGGCTGCGCGTGGAGCTGGGAAGACTGCTCGGCGACGGCGGGGCCGAAGGCCGACTGAGCGAGAGGCTGGAAAGGCTGCTCGGCTACGGCGGGGCCGAAGCCCGGCTGAGTGGCGGGCTGGGGCGTCGGTGCGGCCGTGAGGTCCACGGTCCTGCCGCCGGCGACCGCCTCCAGCATCTCGCGCGCCTGCGCGGCATCGGGCCGCTGCAGCGGGTCCTTGGCCATCAGCGCCCGCAGCACCGGGGTGAGCGGTCCGGCGCTCCGGGGCTCCGGCAGCGGTTCGCCGACGATGGCCGCGAGGGTGGACCACACCGACGTGCGGCGGAAGGGGAAAGCGCCCTCCACCGCCGCGTACAGCGTCATGCCGAGCGCCCAGATGTCGGATGCGGCGCCCGGGACCTGGCCCTGTGCGCGCTCCGGCGGCAGATAGTCGAGCGAGCCGACGATCTGACCGCTCTGGGTCAGCTTGGCCAGGGCCTCGTCGCCGGAGGTGTCCATGCTGGCGATGCCGAAGTCGGTGAGCACGACCCGGCCTCCGCGCTCCAGGAGTACGTTGCCGGGCTTGACGTCCCGGTGCAGGACCCCGGCCCGGTGTGCCGCGTCGAGCGCGTCCATCAGCTTGGCGCCGATCGCGGCCGCTTCGCGCGGGTCGAGTGAGCCGCGTTCCGTCAGGACGTCGTCGAGGGAGGGCCCGTCGACCAGCTCCATGACGATGACCGGAAGCCCCCGCTCCTCGACCACGTCGTGGACGGTGACCACGCCGCTGTGCCGGATACGGGCGGCGGCCTGCGCCTCCCTCTGCATCCGGACCCGCAGATCGGCCAGTTCGGCCGGGGCGGCGTCCGTGTAGGCCCGCAGGACCTTGACGGCGACCTCGCGGTTCAGCAGCTGGTCCACCGCCCGGGCGACCACGCCCATGCCACCGCGGCCGATGGTCGCGGTCACGCGGTACCGCCCGCCCAGAACCTCGCCGACCAGATCCGCGCCGTTCGCCCCCGTCACCTGTCACATCCCGTTCGTCGCACTGTTCGAAATCGGCCACATGGCGGGCACCAGGTTAGGGGGTTCACGTGTGTGCGAGTGCACACCGCCCAGGCCTCGGCGCCGGGGCCGCGCCGCCAACAGCCTGGTCACGCAAGACATCTCACCCGAGATCAGGACACACAGACCCTTGCCGCATCCGGAAGACGCAGCGGCCCCGCCACGTGGGCGGCGCCACATGGACGGCCAGTCAGCGCACGAAGGTCCGCCTCGGCACCGGCGAGTGATGCCACTACCCGACCTCGGTCACTGCTCCCGATCTCGACTCGTCGGCCACGAGCACCGAAGTGAAGTGGATCGGCATACCGTTTCCGTCCCGCGGTACCTCCTGGGAGGTGTCCCGGGTGAAGGCCAGAGTGACCCCGGGAATGTACGGGGCCCGTGGGTCGTCATCGTTGACGCGCCAGCCCTTCCGGGCGGCGTGGGCGAGGATCTCGTCAGCGGGGGTGCGGAAGACGTCAAGGCCGTCCAGCAGGACCTGGACGCCGGGGTCCTCGTCCTCGTCGGGTCCCCAGATGGTGACGGCGGTGACCTGGTGGTCGCGTTCAAGGGCTGCCTGGAAGCCGATGCCGTCGTACTCGGTGGACACCAGGTCGAAGTCGCGCACCGCGTCGGCCGGATACACGCGCGAGGCGCCCCAGGCCGACACCGCGGCGACCGTTTCGTCGAGCGTCACGCCCAGCCGGACGGGAGCCACGCCGCGGGGCGGGTCGAGGACGAACCGCACGAGGGGGCCTTTCTGATGCTTGATACTGACCGACACCACAGCGGCCGAGGCAGCCTCGTTCCTCCTCTGGCTGCGGGACACCTACCTGCCCGCCCCCGACCTCGTCCGCTTCGGCAGCGAGCCGGCCGTGGGACGGGAAATCGAGACGGACTGGCGCCTGCCTGCCAACGGCGACGCCGCACAAGTGGCCGACGAGCTCCGCCACCACCTCACGGTCGCGGACGGGCCTGACTCACGCCCGGACAGTTGCCGGGTGAGCCAGGTCCCGCCGGTAGCGCACCGAAATCAGCGCGCGGCCAAGTCCATGCTCAGAGCCGCAGTCCAGCCGTCCACGATGCGTGTCCGGACCACAACCCGCGACGATCCCCTCGCAGCCGGCAGCGGCCTGAACTGCTCAGCGACGGCTGAAGGCTCTTCGCGGGGCGCCCCGTCCAATGGGTTGAGCACACGGTCACGGCCTTCAGCCGGGAGACGCCCCAGCATCCGCACCACCTCGGCGAGATCCTCCCCGGCCGACATCACAGCTCGCCCGCGAGGTCGAGATCACCGCTGCGCGTCTCCTCGGCCGGAACCTCGACGCTCCGGGAGCGGTGCCACGGGCGCTCGATCGGGTGGGAGACCTCCCGCCACCACGACTCCCCGGGCAGCTTCCCCCCGGGCTCGAACGGCTCGCCCGGTCGTGGGAACGCCACCGCCTGGCCGGCCTCCTCGGCCGCGTCCTTCGTCCACTCGCCCGGCTCCGCCCACGGGTGCGGGGCGAGGTTGAAGGTTCCCCAGTGGATCGGCAGCAGGACGCCGGCGGGACCGCCGCCCTGGAGGTCCAGGTGAGCGCGCATCCCCTCGGCGGGGGTCATGTGGATGTCGGTCCAGAACTCCGAGTAGGCGCCGATCTGGATCATGGTGGCGTCGAAGGGGCCGTGGGCGGCGCCGATGTCCTTGAAGCCGGAGAAGTAGCCCGTGTCGCCGCTGTGGAAGATCCGGTGGGCGGGCCCCCGCACCACCCAGGACGCCCAGAGCGTGTGCTGGGTGTTCCGCAGGCCCCGGCCGCAGAAGTGCCGGGCCGGGGTGGCCGTCAGCCGCAGCTCGCCGACCTCGGTGGACTCGTTCCAGTCCAGCTCGCGCAGGCGGGAGGCCGCCACGCCCCAGCGCTCCAGGTGCGCGCCGACGCCGAGCGGCACCGCGAAGACCGTGTCGGTGCCGGCCAGGGCCTTGATCGTCGGCAGGTCGAGGTGGTCGTAGTGGTCGTGCGAGATCACGACCACGTCGACCGGGCCGAGCGCGGCGAGCGGTACGGGCACCGGGTGGAGGCGCTTGGGGCCGGCGAAGGGGAACGGGGAGCAGCGGTCGCCCCAGACCGGGTCGAAGAGGACCCGGTGGCCGTCGATCTCGGCGAGGACGCCGGAGTGCCCCATCCAGGTCAGGCGAAGACCGGTGGCCGGGGGTTTGGCCAGGTCGGCAAGGGTGGTGGGGTGGACGGGGATCGTGCCGGTGGGGGCTCGGCGCGCGCGTCCCTCCTTCTCGAAGTAGATCTTGGCGAACTCGAGGCTGGACCCGGAGGGGCCGCGTCGCGCCGGTTCGGGGTTCTGGAAGATCCCGTCCGCGAAATTCGGCGAGCGGCGGATCCGGGCGAGACGGGCGCCCGTGGGGTCCGCGCCGAAAGCTTCGGGGCGCAGGGCGCGCAGCCGCGCCCGCGGCGAACGGTCGGAGCCGGTTCCGGTCACAGGACCTCCTGATCTCTGGGGGTCGTTCCATTATGGGCGGCCCGCGCCGGAACGGTCCGGGGCGGGCCGCCCGTACCGGGCGGGCGTCCGGTACGGGCGCGCGTCGGCGGGACGCTCGACCGGGCGGTGACGGACGCCGCCAGCCCGTACGCCTGGGCGCACGGGCTGGTGGACGAGCGGCTGCCGGTGATCCCGGGGCGCTACGGATGGTGCCGGGCCGGTCGCACGCCGGAGCCTTCGGTGCCCCTCGGGCTCCCTCAGACCAGCTCGTAGACCGCCGAGACCGTCACCTGCTCCTCGATCTCGCCCGGTGCCAGCGGGACGCCCGGTTCCTCCGTGGAGGCGGCGGGGGACGCTCCGGGGCCGGGGCGCACGGACTCGCCCTCGCTCAGGGAGACGAGCCGGCCGAGCCGGTGGCCGCTGAGCTGGGCGTGCTGCGAGGCCTTGTCGTAGGCGTCCTTGTACGCGGCCTCGCGGGCCTTCGCGCGCAGCGCCGAGGGGTCGGCGACGTCGAAGACGACGCCGTTGATCCGGCCCGCCTCCCCGCTGGAGTCGTTGACGGCTCCGATGACCTGGCCGGTCCTGTCCAGGTCGCGGACCTTCACGGAGAACGACTGGCCCGCCTGGTAGCCGGTGACCTTGCTCTCCCCGTCCTTGTTCTGGGTGTAGACGGGGGCGAGCGAGAGGCTGTCGGTGCGGATGTCCCGGTCGGCGATCCCCTGCTTGTGCAGCACGTCGAGCAGCGTCTCGGCCGCGGTGGACTGCACCGCCATCGCCTCCTTCGCGGTCGGGCGGGTGGCCTCGACCCCGGCGGACAGGATCGCCAGGTCGGGCGCGGCGGACGCGCGCCCGTTGCCCGTGACGGTGACCGTGGCCGGCGCGGTCTCCCCGGCGGCGCGGAGGGCGGTCCGACCGGGCGCGGCGGCCAGGGCGGGGGCCGTGGTGCCGGCGAGGAGGCCGCCGAGTACGGCGGTGGCGGCGAGCAGACGGGCGGTACGGGCGGCGCTGGGCCGGCGGATCGTCACAGGCGGTCCTTCCTGGGGTGGGGGCCGGGGCTCCGGCGGGCACATCCCAGCACCCGGCGCCGCCGCGTCCCGCGCGCCACTCCTGACCGGCGGCTCCCTTCACCTCTCCGCACCAATCGCACCCGGTCACGGGCGCGGCTCAGGTCTGGACGAGGGGCTCGTACGCCTCGGGCCGGAGCCCGAAGGTCCAGGCGACGCCCTCCCGCGCGGTCCGGGTCGCGGGCGGCACCCGCAGCCAGTACGTGCGGTGGGTGCCGTCCGGCTCGGGCGTGGAGTTGACGACCTCGACCATCACGACGTCCTCGTCGTCGGCGAGTTCGATCCGCCACAGGACGCCCGTCTCGTCGCTGTGCTCGTGCCGGGCCCCGGAGGCGGCGAGGTAGCGGTCGTAGCCGTAGTACTCCAGCATCACGCGCCGCAGTTCGGCGTTCTCCTCGTCGCGTATCCGCTCGGGGGTGAGGCCCGTGAGGCCGGCGAGGAACTCGGCGGAGACCGGCATGCCCCGCCAGGCGTGCAGGGCGAACCCGTCGCGGTAGGCGAGCGCGGGGCCGTCGCCCCGGTCGAGGCGCCCGGCCTCGTCCCGGTGGAGTTCCATGGGTCGCTCGCAGATCACGACGGCGTTCTCGTACGGCCACCACCAGCCGGCGTGCTCGGCGACGGTGGCGAGGCCCGCGAGCCGTACGCCCTGTCCTTCGAAGGCGGCGAGCCAGGCGGCGTCGTGCTGGCCGAGCACGGCGTCGAGCAGCAGGAGCCGCACGTCGGCCGCGTCGGCGTCCGCCGCTTCCGTGACCCCGGCCCGTATCCGGTCCGCGAGGCTCCGCGTCAGGTCCCAGAGCGGGGCGCCGGTCGCCTGCCAGTGGGCTGCCCAGCCGGCCGGTCCGAGCGCGTCGTGGAGGCGGCGGCGCTCCTCGGCCCACGGCCGGGTGCGCACCTCGTCCCGTACCGAACGGCCCGGGTCCGCGAGGCCCCACAGGAGCGTGACGGCCGCGAGCGGCGAGTCGGCCCAGAGGACGCGCTGCGGCTCGGCGAGGCCCGCCGAGCGGTAGGCGAGCCGGAGGCCGGCCTCGGCGGCGGCGCGGTCGGCGGGCCCGGTGGCGGCGCCGACGGCCCGCCAGCTGTCCGCCGCGGTGACGCGGTCCATCTCTTTCTCCCCCATGTCCTTCGCTCCTCTCCGGCGGACGTCAGTCCGCGACGATCCGGTACGCGCCGGGCACGTACTCCCGCTGGCGCACCACCCGGTACCAGCCCTTCGGGAGGGGTATCGGCGCGTGCTCCTCGTGCACGACCCGTCCGCCCTCGGGCAGTGCGAGCAGGAGCGGGCCCAGCGGTCCCGGCTCCCGGACGAGCCGGCCGGGGCCGGGGATCGCGTGGGCGTGTCCGGTGACCTCGCCGAGGGCGAGGACCAGGCGGCCCCGGCCGTCCCTCGGCTCCCCCGCCGCCTCCTTCACCCGCTCCGGAACGGCCGACTCCGCGATGGGCACGATCAGCACGTCTCCCTGCCGGTACATGGCTCTCCCCTCCCCGTCCGGCACGTGCTGCCGAACGTGAGAACGACGCTAGAGCCCGGCACTGACAATCCGTCCGGGGACAACCCGGCGAGGGGCGTTGTCGGTGCCGCTTGGTAGAACTCTCTCCATCAGCCGGCCCGCCCCGAACGTTGTCTGGAGCACCGCCATGACCGTTGGCACCCACCTGCAGGAACTCCGCGGACTGCCCGTGTTCGACTTCCCGGACGCGGACGCGCGGGTCGAGCTGCCGGCGACGGACACGGTCGCCTGGCGGATCTCCGCCCCGACGTACTCCGATCCCGGTGACGAGCTGTGGGAGCAGCGGTTCGAGCGCTTCCTGAAGTCGGTCGACACGCGCCGGGTGCGCGCGCTCGTCGTCGGCGGCTGGGACGAGGCGTACGAGAACTCCTCCGCCGACATCGTCACCGCGCTGATCGGCGCCAACGACCGTCTCACGGCCCTGGAGGCGGTGTTCCTCGGGGACATGACCGGCGAGGACTGCGAGATCTCGTGGATCATCCAGTCCGACGTGACGCCGCTCCTCGCCGCCTACCCGGCCCTGAGGGAGTTCGGGGTGCGCGGTGGTTCGCAGCTGGCCTTCCCCTCCGTCCGGCACAGCGGTCTGGAGACGCTGGTCGTGGAGACCGGCGGCCTGCCCGCCGAGGTGGTGCGCGGGATCGCGGGCAGCGATCTGCCCGCCCTGCGGGAGCTGGAACTCTGGCTCGGCACCGACGAGTACGGCGGCGACAGCACCCCCGAGGACCTGGCGCCGCTCCTCGCCGGCACGGCGTTCCCCGCCCTGCGCCGCCTGGGCCTGTGCGACAGCGTGATCCAGGACGCCGTGGCCGCCGCCGTCGCGGGCGCGCCCGTCGTCGCACGCCTGGAGCGGCTCGACCTGTCCATGGGCGTGCTGACCGACGAGGGCGCGGCAGCGCTCCTCGACGGGCAGCCGCTGACCCATCTCACCCACCTCGACCTCTCCCACCACTACCTGTCGGAGGCCCTGTGCGAGCGGGTCCGCGCCGCGCTCGTCCCGCACGGCGTGACCGTCGACCTCAGTGACGCGCAGGTGGGCGAGGACGACGGCGACGGGGACGTCTGGCGCTACGTCGCGGTCGCCGAATGACCTCCGGCCCGCGCCTCGTGGTCGTCGGCGATCCGGCGGGCCGCCGCGTCGCGTTCTTCCAGGACGCGCTGCGGCTCGCCGGGCTGCCCGAGGCGCGGGCGGTGTCCTGGCTGGACGTGCTCGGGGGCCGGGCGTGGTTCGCCGGGGACGAGACCGTGCGGCTCGATTCTCCCGGCGAGGATCCGGAGGCCGACCGGCTGCTGCGCGGGGTCGACGATCCGGCCCGGGTCGAGGGCACCGGCCGCTGGTACGGGCGGTTCACCGCCGCCGTGGCGGACCTCGCCCGCTCCGTGGCGGAGGCGGGTGCCGTCCTCGTCGACGACCCCGCCGAGCTCGCGATCTTGTTCGACAAGAGGCTGAGCCACGGCCGGCTGAGGGCGGCCGGAGTGCCGGTGCCCGAATCGCCGACCTCGGGGCCCGGGGCGCCACCGGTGCGCGGCTGGGCGGACGTCCGGGCGCTGACGGCCGGGGCCGGCATGCGCCGGGTGTTCGTGAAGCTCGCGCACGGCTCCTCCGCGTCGGGGGTGCTCGCCCTGGAGACGAACGGCGCGGGCCGGGTCCAGGCCACCACCTCGGTGGAACGCGGGGCCGGCGGACGGCTCTTCAACTCCCTGCGCGTCCGCCGCTATACGAGCGAGCACGAGGTCGCCGCGATCGTGGACGCCCTCGCCCCCGACGGCCTGCACGTCGAGCGCTGGCTGCCGAAGGCCACGCAGGACGGCCGGGCGGCCGATCTGCGGGTGGTGGTGATCGACGGGCGGGCCACGCACGCCGTGCTCCGCACCAGCCGCTCCCCCATGACCAATCTGCACCTGGGCGGCGCCCGGGGCGATCTCGACGCGGCGCGGGCGGCGATCGCCGCGGCCGGTGGCCGGTGGGCGGACGCGCTGTCGGTGTGCGAGCGGGCCGCCGCCGCCTTCCCGGGCACCGGGTGCGTGGGCGTCGACCTGCTGCCCGCGAGCGGCTGGCGCCGCTTCGCCGTGGGCGAGGTGAACGCCTTCGGCGACCTGCTGCCCGGTCTCACGGGCCTGCCCGGCAGCGGCGCCGAGGGACGCGACACGTACGCGGCCCAGGTCGCGGCGCAGTTCCCGCACCCGTACGAGACAAGCGCCGCGCGAAGCAGTACCGCACGAACCAGCGCCGCAGGGCCAAGCACCACCGGAACAAGCACCACAGATCCGAGCACCACAGGAACGAGCACCACGTGAACCCCTCCGACGTGAACCGACCCGACATGAACGCGATCGTCGGCAGCCACGATCTGCTTCTGGTCACCCTCGACACCCTCCGGTACGACGTGGCGGCCGAGCTCGCGGCCGAGGGCCGCATCCCGAACCTGGCCCGCCATCTCCCCAGTGGCGTCTGGGAGCGGCGGCACGCGCCCGGGAGCTTCACGTACGCCTCCCACCAGGCGATCTTCGCCGGTTTCCTGCCGACCCCCGCGGCCCGGGGCCCCCACCCACGGCTGTTCGCGGCCCGTTTCGCGGGCAGCGAGTCGACGGCCGGCGACACCTGGGTCCACGACACCCCGGACTTCGTGTCGGCGCTCGCGGACGAGGGCTACCGGACGGTGTGCGTCGGCGGGGTGGGCTTCTTCAACAAGCAGCCGCCCCTGGGCTCCGTGCTCCCCGGGCTGTTCCGGGAGAGCCACTGGGAGCCGTCCTTCGGCGTCGCCTCGCCGACCTCCTTCGAGTCCCAGGTGGCCTGCGCGGAGGAGGTCGTCGCCGGGCTCCCGCGTGAGGAGCGGCTCTTCCTCTTCGTCAACGTGTCCGCGCTGCACCAGCCCAACTGGTTCCACCTGCCGGGCGCGACCCGCGAGGCCGGGGACTCCCGGGAGACGCACGCGGCCGCCCTGGAGTACGTCGACCGACACATCGGGCGGCTGTTCGCCGCGATGAGCAGCCGCCGCCCGTGCTTCGCGATCGTCTGCTCCGACCACGGCACGGCGTACGGGGAGGACGGTTTCACCGGGCACCGGCTGGGCCACGAGGTGGTGTGGACCGTGCCGTACGCGCAGTTCGTCCTGGCCGGGCCCGAGGGCGGGGTGGCGGCATGAGCGACACCCCCCGCCCGTACCGCAGTTACGTCTACGCCTACCCGCACAAGACGGCCTACCGGGCGCTCGCGGAGCGCCCTGGGCTCGCCGCCCTCTGGGCGGACGAGCCGAAGGACGCGCTCTCCCTGTACGCGCACATACCGTTCTGCGAGGTCCGCTGCGGCTTCTGCAACCTGTTCACCAGGATCGGCGCGCCGGACGAGCTGACCACCCGCTACCTCGACGCGGTCGACCGTCAGGCCGTCGCCGTCCGCGAGGCCCTCGGGGACGCGTCGCCGGTGCGGTTCGCCACGGCCGCGTTCGGCGGGGGCACGCCCACCTTCCTCACCGCCGCCGAGCTGGAGCGGCTCTGCGACATCGCCGAGAAGCGGATGGGCGCGGACCTGCGGGCCGTGCCGCTCTCCGTGGAGACCTCGCCGGCGACCGCGACCGCCGACCGGCTCGCTGTCCTCGCGGACCGGGGCGCGACGCGGCTCAGCATCGGCGTGCAGAGCTTCGTGGAGGCCGAGGCGCGGGCGGCGGTCCGGCCGCAGCGCCGCGCGGACGTCGAGGCGGCGCTCGGCCGGATCCGGGACACGGGCGTGCCCGTGCTGAACATCGACCTGATCTACGGCATCGACGGGCAGACGGAGCGGTCCTGGCGGTTCTCGCTCGACGCGGCCCTGGCGTGGCGGCCGGAGGAGCTGTACCTCTATCCGCTGTACGTGCGCCCGCTGACCGGTCTGGGCCGGATCCAGGACCCGGTGGCCGCCGACCGGGAGTGGGACGAGCGGCGGCTGCGGCTGTACCGGTACGGCCGGGACCATCTCCTCGCGCACGGCTACGAGCAGGTGTCGATGCGGATGTTCCGCCGGGCGGACGCGGGTCCGGCCGGTCCGGACGACTACGCCTGCCAGACGGACGGCATGATCGGCCTGGGCTGCGGTGCCCGCTCGTACACCTCTGACCTGCACTACTCCTTCGACTACGCCGTCGACATGCGGGAGATCCGCTCGATCATCGACGCGTACACGGAGACCGAGGACTTCTCCCGTGCCGAGGTGGGCCGGGCGGTGGACGGGGACGAGGCGCGTCGCCGTCATCTCCTCCAGTCGCTGCTCCAGGCCGAGGGCATGCCGGTCGCCGGGTACGAGGAGCGGTTCGGGTCGTCGCCGTTCGCGGACTTCGGCCCGGAGCTCGCCCGTTTCGAGGAGTACGGCTGGATCGCGGACGCCCCGGCGGGGCTGCTGCGGCTGTCGCCCGAGGGGCTCGCCCACTCCGACGGGCTCGGGCCCGAGCTCTTCTCCCCCGCCGTGCGGGCCGCGATGGCCGCGTACGAGGCGAAGTAGGCGGCGGCCGTGGATCTCACCCTGCTGTACCGGGGCCCGCTGTCCTCCTGCGACTTCGACTGCCCGTACTGCCCCTTCGCCAAGCGCCGGGACAGCCGGGAGCAGCTGCGCGCGGACCGGGCGGCGCTCGAACGGTTCACCGGCTGGGCCGCCGGGCAGACCGGGGACCGGTTGCGGATCCTTTTCACCCCGTGGGGCGAGGGGCTCGTGCGCTCCTGGTACCGGCGGGCGCTGGTGGAGCTGTCCCGGCTGCCGCACGTGGAGCGGGTGGCGATCCAGACGAATCTGAGCTGCCGCACGGAGTGGCTGGCGGAGGCGGACCCCGACAGCGTGGCCCTCTGGTGCACGTACCACCCGGGGCAGACTCCGTACGAGCGCTTCCTCGCGAAGGCCCACGAGCTGGCCGGTCGGGGGATCCGTTTCAGCGTCGGGGTGGTCGGCCTGCCCGAGCACCGGGAGGACGCCGCCCGGCTGCGGGCCGCGCTGCCGCCGCACGTCTACCTCTGGGTGAACGCCGCGGAGGGCCGCACGTACACCGACGCGGAGGCCGAGGGCTGGACGGAGCTCGATCCGCTCTTCCCGTACAGCCGGCATCCGCACCGCTCGGCGGGGCTGCCCTGCCGCACCGGCGCGTCGGTGGTCTCGGTGGACGGCGAGGGGACGGTGCGGCGCTGCCACTTCGTCAAGGCCGAGCTCGGGAACCTGTACGACGGCTCGTACCGCGCCGCACTGCGGCCCCGCGCCTGCCCCCTCGCCGTCTGCGACTGCCACATCGGCTACGTCCACCTGGAGACGCTGCCGCTGTACGACGTGTTCGCCGGTGGGGTCCTGGAGCGGATCCCCGCCGCCGCACCGCCGACTACAGGGGCATGAGGTCGGGGCGCTTCGCCTCGACGTGGTCGCCCGAGCTCTCGCCGCGGAGCCGGCGCCCGATCCACGGCACCAGGTACTCCCTGGCCCAGTGGATGTCGTCCTTGCGGACCTCGAGGGTGCCGCGCGGCGGGACCGGCGGCCAGGGCTGGTCCGGGTCGGCGGGCACGGGCATGCCGAGGACCTGGGCGGCGCGCAGGGCGACGCGGGTGTGTCCCTCGGGCGAGAGGTGCAGCCGGTCGTCGTCCCAGGCGCGCCGGTCCTGGACGGACTTCAGCGACCACAGGTCGAGGACCGGGCAGCCGTAGCGGTCCGCGATGGCCCGGACGTGCCCGTTGTACGTGGCGATCTTGCCGCGCAGGTGCTTGAGCAGGGTCACGTCGCGGGTGTCGAAGCCGGTGGTCACCATGACGGTGCCGACGGCGGAGCTCAGGTCGGCGACGGCGCGCTCGAAGCGCTCGGCCACGTCGTCGGGGTCCGTCCCGGGGCGGATGATGTCGTTGCCGCCCGCGCAGAAGGTCACCAGGTCGGGGGCGAGTTCCTTCGCCCGCGGGACCTGTTCCGCCACGATCTGGTCGAGAAGGCGCCCCCGTACGGCGAGATTGGCGTACCGGAAGCCGTCGTGCTCCGGCAGCTGGTCGGCGAGCAGCACCGCGAAGCGGTCCGCCCAGCCGACGTACGTCCCGTCGGGCCCGGGGTCTCCGACGCCCTCGGTGAAGCTGTCACCGATCGCCGCGTACGACCCGAATGCGTTCTTGTCTGTTGATCTCGAATCGTCTGCCACGGGAGCACATCCTTCCCTTTGGGATGGGACCTACGCGACCGTAAGGAAGGGTTGACGCAGGGTGACATATGCCACCGATAAAGATTCCGCCAAACCGGAATACGCCGGATGCCCGGCACGGGTGTGCCGGGCATCCGGGGGGTGACGTGTCGTCAGATGCTCACGCCGTGCTGGCGCAGGGCCGCCAGCGGGTCGATGTCGGAGCCGTACTCCGGCCCGGTGCGCATCTCGAAGTGCAGGTGCGGGCCGGTCACGTTGCCGGTCGCGCCGGAGAGGCCGATCTCCTGGCCGCCGGTGACGGCCTGGCCGGCGGAGACGGAGATCGAGGACAGGTGGGCGTACTGCGAGAAGGTGCCGTCGGCGTGCTGGATGACGACCTGGTTGCCGTACGCGCCGCCGTCGCCGGCGGAGTAGACGGTGCCGGGGCCGACCGCGTGGACGGGGGTGCCGGTGGAGGCGATGAAGTCGACACCGGTGTGGTAGCCGGAGGACCACATGGAGCCGGCCTGGTGGTACGGGGTCGACATGCCGGCACCGGCGATCGGGGCGACCCAGCCGGAGGAGCTCGGCGCGGCCGACGAGGACGGCGCGGCGGACGGCGCGGCGGGCGCGGGGGCGGCCGGGGCCGAGGTGCGCTCGCTGCTGCGCGAGGCGCGCTGGGTGTCGCCGTTCTTGCCGGAGGACTGCCAGTCGTGGTGCGCGGCCCCGGCGGTGCTCTTCGCACCGAGGGTGAGCTTCATGCCGGGCAGGATCAGCGAGGGGTTCCCGCCGACGACCTGGCGGTTGTCCTTGTAGAGCTTCTGCCAGCCGCCCGCCAGGTGGTGCTCGGCGGCGATCTTCGACAGGTAGTCGCCGCGGACGACGGAGTACGTCTTCGGCGCGGCCTTCGCGGTGGCGGGCGCGGCCTCGACGGCGGCGGCCTTCACCTGGGCGACGGCCTGCGCGGGAGCGGCGGCCGGGGTGGCGGCGTGGGCGCCGGTGGCTCCGAGGAGCGGGAGGGCGACGACGGCGCCGCCGGTGCCGGCGGCGGCGAGGCCACGGGTCAGGCGGTTGGACTTGGTGCGGCGGTGCTTACCCTTCGCGGGCATGGCGAATTCCTCTCCGGCGCCTGCGAGGTGAGCTGTCGGGTTCGGACTGGAGATGTCCGGCCGCGTGCAGTACGCGACTTCACCCCGAGCCGTCCTTTCGAGGGATCGGCGACTTACCTGGTTCCCCCGCTCCTGCCTTCTACCGGTGAGTGCGGATTCCGGTCGGTGGCAGGATTCGGCGGTCCGTCCGGAGTGAGCGCGACGCTAGACGAGTGGGGTCGGCGTGAACAAGCCACGGTTTTCACGCACTCCGGGATTTCTTGATTTCCGGGCGGAATTCCGGTCACCCTCCGTCGACGGCGGCCCCTCGATCTCCTTTTCCCGGGGGGTATTTGGAAAAGACGATCAGGCACGGTCCGTCACGGTTATGACGCTGCTCACGCGCGAATCCTCATCTCCCCTGCAACCAGGGCGGGTTACCTCTTAGCTCTCAATACGGACAGATCGCCCATTCCCGTCCGAGGGGGTGCGCCTCCGGGCCCCCACCCGAGATGATTGCCCCAGGAACCGATCCACCGGACACAGGAACCGATCTACAGAACAGGAGCAGCCGTGACCCAGCAGCTGCCGCAGGTCCCGCCCGCCGAATCCGACGAGCCCGAGCTGGCGGAGGTCCGCAACTTCCGGGACGTGGGCGGCCTGCCGACGACGGACGGGCGCGCCGTCCGCCCCGGGCGCCTCTTCCGCAGCGGCCACCTCGCCCACGCGACGGAGGACGACGCCGCCTTCCTCGCCTCGCTCGGCCTGCACACCGTCTTCGACTTCCGCAACGAGTCGGACCGGAGGATCGAGGGCCCCGACGTCGAGCTGCCCGGCGTGCAGAACGTGAACATACCCCTCAACGACCCTGCCGACGGCAAGGAGTTCTGGAAGCTGGTGCGCGACGGCGAGATCGCGCAGCTGCGCGAGGTCCTCGGCGACGGCAAGGCGGCCGCCCGGATGTCCCGCTCGTACCGGAAGAACGTGCTGGAGCGGACCGAGGAGCACAGCCGGCTCCTGCACGCCATGGCGGAGGAGAGTGTCCCGGCCCTCCTGCACTGCGCGGCCGGCAAGGACCGGGCCGGGGTCGCCATCGCGATCACCCTGCTCGCGGTCGGGGTCGAGCGGGAGGCGATCGAGGCCGACTACGTGAAGTCGAACGCCCCGCACCGCCGCTACAAGGTGCGCCGCAGCTCCACCTCCCCGGACGCGATGTCGCCCGAGGTGATGGAGCTGCTGAGCCCGCTGTTCGACGCGCGGGTGGAGTATCTGCGGGCCGCGTTCGAGACGATCGAGACGACCTGGGGCTCGGTGGACGCCTACTTCGCGGAGGGCCTGAAGCTGGCCCCGGAGACCCGCGAGCGGCTGCGGGAGCGCCTGCTCACGGAGGCGTGACGCCTGCCCCCGTACGCCCTACTGGCCCTGCGCGCCGAGCGTGAAGAGCAGGTAGAGGAAGCCGGCGAAGAGGTGGCCCGCGATCAGATAGGCGAAGAGACGGAGCACGAGCCCCTTGGGGAACTTGCCTTCACCGCGCTCCTCGCCGGTGACCGGTCGTACTGACTTCTCGGACATGTCGGTCCTTTCTGGACGTCAGCGCCGATGCGGGGTCCCGTCGCCGAGGCACAGGTCGGCGGCGGGGCTCTGCATCAGCGTGTGGACGAAGAGCAGCTCGGCCCCGCCGGACGTGGCGGCGCCGATCCGGTGCGGGGTCAGCGAGTCGAAGTGCGCGCTGTCCCCGGGATCGAGGACATGGACGGCGTCGCCGAGCGCGAGCCGGACCCGGCCCTCCAGGACGTGGATCCACTCCTCGCCGGGGTGGACCCGCACGATGTCGGCCCGGGTGGCGTAGGGCACGTGCACCCGCAGGCACTGGAGGGCGCGACCGGCGCCGCCCGCCTGGCGGTAGATCCAGCCGTCGGCCTCGACGGGCTCGGAGCGGTCGGCCCGGACGACGGGGTCGCGCTCGGGGGGCGTCTCGCCCAGGAGCTCGGAGACCGTCGTACCGTAGATACGGGACAGGGCCAGCAGCATCGGCAGCGAGGGCTGCCGGTTCCCCGTCTCCAGGCGCGAGAGGTGGGCCGGAGAGAGACCGGCCCGCTGGGCGGCGGCCTCCAGGGTGAGCCCCCGGCGGCGGCGCAGGGCCCGCAGCTGCGGGGCGACGTCCGGCAGGACGGCGGTGAGGGCGGGGTCCGGGGAGGTGTCCCCGGGGACGTGGTCCATGCGTCCATTCCGCCAGGTTCGTGCCTCTGAGGCAAATTTCTTGCCTCAGAGGCAAAACCGGCGTCGCGATCGTGTCAGCGCTGCGCGACCGCCTGCTTGACCAGCGTCTTCCCGAAGTCCCACATCAGCCCGCCGCCGCCGTGGGCGTCGTCCATGACCGCGGTGAAGGCGGTGACGAACCGGTCCACGTCCGCCTCGTCGATGATCAGCGGCGGGATCAGCTTGATCACCTCCAGGTGGTCCCCGGAGACCTGGGTGAGGATCCTGTGCCGCTGGAGCAGCGGGACGACGACCATCTGGGCGAAGAGGCCCTTGCGGGCCGCCTGGAGCATCGTCCAGCGCCCGCGCAGGCCCAGCGAGGACGGCCGCCCGAACTCGATCCCGATCATCAGGCCGCGCCCGCGGATCTCGTGCAGCAGCTCGTACCGCGGCACGAGCTCCTTCAGACGGCCGGAGAGCAGGTCGCCGATCCGGCGGGCGTGCGCGACGGTGTCCTCGTCCTCCATGACCGAGAGGACGGCGAGCCCGGCGGCCATGGCCTGCGCGTTCGATCCGAAGCTCGCCGAGTGGACCAGGACCCGGTCCATCGACGAGTACACCTTCTTGAAGATCCAGTCCTTGCCGAGGGTGGCGCCGACCGGCACGTAGCCGCCGGAGAGCGCCTTGGCGACGCAGACCAGGTCCGGCTCGACGCCCTCCTCGTGCTGGTAGGCGTAGAAGTCGCCGGTCCTGCCGAGGCCCGTCTGGACCTCGTCGGCGACGAGCAGCGCGCCGTGCCGGTGCAGGAGGTCCTGCGCGGCCCGGAGGAAGCCCGGTGGCGCCTCGTGGACGCCCTTGCCTTGGATGGGCTCGACGACGAAGGCGGCCACGTCGCCCCGGCGCAGCTCCCGCTCCAGGGCGTCGAGGTCGCCGAGGGCGATCGCGGTGTCCGGCAGCAGCGGGTCGAAGCCCTCGCGGAAGCCCTGCTCGCCGTTGACCGAGAGGGAGCCGGTGGTGAGCCCGTGGAAGGCGTGGTGGCAGTAGAGGACCCTCGGCCGCCCGGTGGCGTACCGGGCGAACTTGAGGGCGGTCTCGACGGCCTCGGTGCCGCTGTTGCCGAAGAAGACCCGGTCGAGGTGCGGACTGTGGGCGAGCAGCCGCTCGGCGAGGAGGCCCGGCAGCGGCTGGCAGTCGAAGCGGGTGAGGTCGGCGAGCTGGGCGTCCAGGACGTCGTGGAGGGCCTTGCGGACGACGGGGTGGTGCCGTCCGAGGCCCATCACGCCGAAGCCGGCGAGCATGTCGAGGTGGTCGACGCCGTCGGCGTCCCAGAAGTGGGCGCCCTCGGCCCGCTCGTAGACCTTGTCGAAGCCGATGGTGTGCAGCATGCGGGGCAGCTGGTGGTTGAGGTACCTGGCGTGCAGCTCGTACCGCTCCGCGCCGCGCTCGGAGAGCAGCGCCCGCAGGTCGAACCCGCCGGTCATGACTTGTTGTTCCCGGAGACCGTCTCGCGGACGGCGCGCAGGGACTCCTTGAGGGAGCCCATGGTGGCGAGGACGGCGGTGGGCTCGTAGCCGCAGTGCGCCATGCAGTTGGCGCAGCGCGGGTCCTTGCCGCGGCCGTACTTGTCCCAGTCGGTGTCCTCGACGAGTTCGCGGTACGTGGGGACGTATCCGTCGCTCATCAGATAGCAGGGGCGCTGCCAGCCGAAGAGGGAGTAGTTGGGAATGGCCCAGGCGGTGCAGGGGAAGTCCGCCTTTCCTTCCAGGAAGTCCAGGAAGAGCGGCGAGTGGTTGAGCCGCCAGCGGCGCCTGTTCCCGCCGGCGAAGGCCTTCCTGAACAGTTCGCGAGTCTGTTCGACGCCGAGGAAGTGCTCCTGGTCGGGGGCCTTCTCGTAGGCGTAGGCGGGCGAGATCATCATTTCGTCGACCTGGAGGTCGTCGTTGAGGAAATTGAGGACCTCGATGATGGTCTGCGGGGTGTCGGTGTTGAAGAAGGTCGAATTGGTGGTGACCCGGAAGCCGCGCCGCTTGGCCTCCTTGATGGCCGCCACCGCCTCGTCGAACACGCCCTCCTTGGCGACGGACTCGTCGTGCCGCTCCCGCAGCCCGTCGATGTGCACGGCGAAGGCGAAGTACGGGGAGGGGGTGAACTTCTCCAGCTTCTTGCGCAGCAGCAGCGCGTTGGTGCAGAGGAAGACGTACTTCCGGCGGGCCACCAACTGACGTACGATCTCGTCGATCTGAGGGTGCATCAGGGGCTCGCCGCCCGCGATGGACACCATGGGCGCGCCGGACTCCAGGACCGCGCCGACCGCCTGGGCGACCGGCATGCGCTGCTTGAGGACACCCGCCGGGTGCTGGATCTTTCCGCAGCCCTCGCACTTGAGGTTGCAGGCGTAGAGCGGCTCCAGCTCGACGATCAGCGGGAACTTGTCCCGCTTGCGGAGCTTCTGTTCGAAGAGGTAGGTCCCGACCCGGACGGACTGACGGAGCGGCATGGCCATAACTCGTTCACCTCCTGGGGAGCAGCAAAGAACGGTGCCATTCGTAGAAAGCGGGAAGGACGGCACGAAGGACACGGAAGGCTGATATTCCCCCGCGTACCGTGCCGATCCGCACCAGCTCATGTTCTGGAGCGTCCACGACCACCCGGACGGCCGCAACCGGGCGGGCGTCCGGCCCGTCCCCGTGCGCTCCGGCGGCCCGGGCGGTACGGAGCGTGGCGGCGGACTCCATGTCGACGGCGATCGCGCCGCCCGCGCCCAGCGCGGCCCGCTCGGGGCCGCGCACCACGTGGTCGGAGCCGATCAGCGGCCCGGTGTGGACGGCGCGCCCGGGCACCGCCTTGACCAGGGCCTTCACCAGGAGCTCAGTCCCGGTGCACAGGGTCGTGCCGTCGGGGCCGCGGGTCTCGTCCGCGACGATCAGGTCCCCCGGGTGCATGCCGGGCGCGAGGCCCGCGCAGAAGCCGGAGGCGATCACCGCGGCGTCCCGCCAGGGCTCCTCGCCGAGCGCCCGGGACACCGCCTTTCGGGCCCGGTCCGGCCCCATGCCGGTGCGCAGGACGGTCACCGGGCCCGGCGCGGCGCCCCGCTCCCCGCTGCGCAGGGCGAACTGCTCGATGCCGAGCGCGCAGGCGATCAGCAGGGGCGGGCCGGCGCCCGGGTCGGGCTCGCGGCCCATCAGTCCGCCTTGCGCGGCGAGGGCTCCCCGTGCACGTAGCGCCCGAGCGCCGTGAGCGGGAACACCTGCCGGTAGAGGTGGTAGTTGATGGAGAAGTCCCAGGGGAAGCCGGTACCGGTGAAGTACGGCTCGTCCCAGGAGCCGTCCTCCCGCTGGGTCTCGGCCAGCCAGGTGACACCCCGGCGGACGGGCTCGGAGTCCCGCTCGCCCGCGGCGAGCAGGGCGATCAGGGCCCAGGCGGTCTGGGAGGCGGTGGAGGGGCCGCGCCCGACCCACTCCTCCTCCTTGTACGAGCGGAGGTCCTCGCCCCAGCCGCCGTCGTCGTTCTGCGCGGACCCGAGCCAGTCGACGGCGCGGCGGATCGCCGGGTGGGAGGCGGGCAGCCCGGCGGCGGCGAGCGCGGGGAGCACCGAGCCCGTGCCGTACACGTGGTTGACGCCCCAGCGGCCGAACCAGGCCCCGTTGGGCTCCTGTGCGGCGAGCAGCCACTCGATGCCGCGGCGGGCCCGCGGGTGGTCGGTCATGCCCTCGTAGGCGAGCATCTCCACCACGTGGGCGGTGACGTCGGCGGACGGCGGGTCGATGACCTCGCCGAAGTCGCAGAACGGCAGCCGGTTGGGGAAGGGGCTGGTGTTGTCGGCGTCGAAGGCGCCCCAGCCGCCGTCCCGCGACTGCATGCCGAGCGTCCAGCGGGCGCCCCGGGCGACGGCCGCCTCCACCCGGGCGGGGTCGGGGTGCCGGACCCGGCGCAGCGCGAGCAGCACCTCGGCGGTGTCGTCGATGTCGGGGTAGGTGTCGTTGTGGAACTCGAACGCCCAGCCGCCCGGCGGGAGTTCGGGCCGTCGCACGGCCCAGTCCCCGGTGCGGGTGATCTCCTCGTCGAGCATCCAGTCCACGGCCTTCACGAGCGCCGGGTGGTCGGGGGCGAGCCCGGCGTCGGCGAGGGCGATGACGGCGAGGCAGGTGTCCCAGACGGGCGACTGGCAGGCCTCGATCATCCGCGAGCCGTCCTCGCGCCAGACCGCGAACCGGTCGAGGGACTCCAGACCGGCCCGCATGACGGGGTGCTCCAGGTCGTAGCCGAGGAGGTGGAGGGCGATGACCGAGTAGACGGCGGGGGGCTGGATGCCGCCCCAGCAGCCGTCGTTCTCCTGGCGCTCGACGATCCACCGCGCGGCGACGTTCATGGCCGTCCGGCGCAGCCCGCGAGGGGCGAAGCGGTGGTAGACGTGCAGGGCCTTGTCGAGCCGCTGGAAGACGCCGTCCCAGCCGGTGGCCGGGGCGAGCGGCCGGGGCGGGTTCGGCCGCGCCGGGTCGGTGTGGAGCTCGTCCAGCGGGAAGGGCGCGGGGCGGACGGGGCGCTTCGCGGAGACGATGGTGAGCGGCACGATCGTCTGCCGGGCCCAGCAGCCGAAGTCGTAGATGTTGAGCGGGAACCACTTCGGCAGGAAGAGCAGCTCCGGGGGCAGCTCGGGCAGGTCCTCCCAGCGCCACCAGCCGAAGAGGGCCAGCCAGATCCGGGTGAAGACCCGGGCGGAGGCGATCCCGCCGCGGGCGCGGACCCAGGCGGAGGCGCGGGCCATGTGCGGGGCCTCGGGCGGGTCTCCGGCGAGCCGCAGGGCCACATAGGCCTCGACGGTGGCGGACAGCTCGCCGGGTCCGCCGTAGAAGGTGGCCCAGGCGCCGTCCTCGTGCTGCTCACGGCGGATGTGGAGCGCGGCGGCGCGGGTGGTGTCGGCGTCGAGGATGCCGAGGAACTGGCGGAGGAGGAGGTCCTCGGCGTCCATGGTGACGTTGGTCTCCAGGTCGCCCTTCCACCAGCCGGCCGGGTCCTGCCGGGCGAGCAGATGCTCGACGCCCCGCCCGACGGCCCGCACGGCGGCGGCGGTGTCGTTCGTCCTGCTGGCCGCGGCTGCCCGGGGGCCCATGGCCCCGGTGCTTCCGTCGGTCGTCGCTGTCATGGCTTCCCCTTCGTGCAGTCGGTTCCTTCTGCTCCTGCGGGTCTGCCGTCGGCCGGCGCCGGGTGGCGCCGGCCGGCGACCGCGAACTCATATCAGGGTGATGGTGATCATCTCTTCCGTACGACCACGAAATCGGCCAGCGCGGTGAGCTGCGCCCGCACGCGGGCGGGCATGTCCACCTCGCTCAGGGCCGCGATCGCGACGGCGTGCTGGCGACGGGCCTCCTGGGAGGTCCACTCGCGTCCTCCGGCCTCCTCGATGAGGGAGGCCCGGTAGGCGAAGTCGTCCTCCGTGAAGGAGGCGAACTCGCTGGACTTGGCGTCCTCGGCGAGGAGTCGCTGGAGCCGCTCGGAGGCCGGTCCGCCCGCGGCGAGGGCGGCGACGACCGGGAGGGACTTCTTGCGCTGGCGCAGATCGCTCCAGGTCTGCTTGCCGGTGGCCTCCGGGTCGCCCCAGATGCCGAGCAGATCGTCCACGGCCTGGAAGGCGAGGCCGAGGTGGTAGCCGTACTCCTCCAGCTTGTCGGCGGTGCGGTCGTCGGCGCCGCCGAGGACCGCGCCGATGGAGACGGCGCAGGCGAGCAGGGCGCCCGTCTTGTTGCCCTCCATCTCCAGGCACTCCTCGACGGTGACCCGCTCGCGGTGCTCGTAGGAGATGTCCTGGGCCTGCCCGTCGATGAGCTTGCGGCTGGCCGTGGTCAGCCGGCGGGTGGCGCGGCCGGCCTCGACCGTGCCGAGCTCCAGGAGGATCTCGTTGGCCAGCGCGAACAGCGCGTCGCCGACGAGGATCGCCTGCGCGGGGCCGTGCACCTTCCACACCGTGTCACGGTGGCGGCGCTGCTCGTCGCCGTCCATGAGGTCGTCGTGGAGCAGCGAGAAGTTGTGCACGAGCTCCACGGCGACGGCGCCGGGGATCCCGACCTCGGGCCCGACGCCCGCGGCCTCGGCCGACAGCAGGGCGAGCGCCGGGCGGACGGCCTTTCCGCTGTCGGCGTCCGTCGGGTTGCCGTGGGCGTCGATCCAGCCGAAGTGGTAGGCGGCCACGGTGTCCATGGGCGGCGCGAGGCGGTCGACGGCCGCCCGCAGTACGGGAGTGGACAGGGTCCGCCCCCGCTCCAGCAGTGCGGACACGTCCGCGGTGTCGACGGCCGGATTCTCCGGCGGCACTGTCGGCACGGTCTCTCCTCTTGTTCCGGTACTCACACTCATACCGCCTCCTGCAGCGGGTGGTCATGGCGGCGGCCGAGGGCGGAGAGCGCGGCGCCCGCGGCGCTGAATCCGCTGCGGACGGCACCCTCCATGGTCGCGGGCCAGCCGGTGGCGGTCCAGGCCCCGGCCAGATACAGCCCCGGGGCCCTGGTGCGGGCGCCGGGCCTGAGCCGGCCGACGCCCGGGGTGGGGGCGAACGTGGCCGTCCGCTCCCTGGTGACGAAGAAATCGCGGACCCCGGCGCCGCGGGCGGCGGGCAGCAGCCGCTCCATCTCCGGGAGGTACTTCCCGCGCAGGGCGGCGACGGGTTCGTCGATCTCGTCCTGGGCGGCGGACTGGGACACGGCGAGGTACTGGCCGCCGCCGGTGAGTCCGGAGGAGTCCGTGCGGTCGAAGACCCACTGCACCGGGGAGCCGAGCGCGGTGAAGAAGGGCCGCTTCAGGACCTTGCGGTCGTAGACGACGTGCAGGTTGAGGATGGGGGCGGTGTCGATGTCGAGGAGCCGGTCGGGGTCGTCGAGGGCGCCCTCGGGCAGCAGGCCGTGGGTCTCGTGCTGCGGGACGGCGAGGACGACGGCGTCGGCGTCGATCCGCTCTCCCGGTACGTCGACGGTCCAACGCCCGTCGTCGGTACGGGAGATCCGCTCGGCCTTGGTGCGGAGCAGGGTGCGGACGCCGAGGGCGTCGAGCTCCTTCGCGGCCCGGGTGTCGTGGAGTTCGCCGAGCGGGACGTGGGCCCAGCCGATGTCGGCGGCGCCGGGCTCGGAGAGCAGGCCGGTCTTGAACACCATCGCGGCGAGCCCCATGGAGGCGTGCGGGGCGGGGGCGTTGAGGGTGGGGATGCCGACGAGGTCCCACAGGGCCTCGACGGTCCGCGGTGACTGTCCGTGCCGGCCGAGCCAGGTGGCGAAGTCGATGCCGTCGAGCGCCGGGTCGGCGGGGTCGAGCTTCTTCAGGGCGAGCGCGGCCCGTCCGACGGAGGCGCGCTCGGCGAGCGAGAGGTGCGGGTACGTGGCGAGGCTGCGCGCGAGGTGCAGCGGTACGGGGAGGCTGTCGCGGCGGATCCGGCCGAGCCGGGGGCCGCGGGGGTGTGCGACGTCGAGGACGGGGACGTCGAGGCGGTCCTGGAGGGGGGCGAGCTCCGCGGCGTCGACGCGGTCGAGGAACCAGCGGTAGGCGGTGCAGCAGCGCAGGTAGACGTGCTGGCCGTTGTCGACGGTCAGGTCACCCCGCCGGAAGGAGAAGGCGAGACCGCCGAGCCGGGGCCGGCCTTCGAGCAGGGTGACGCGCACGCCGCTCTCGGCGAGCTGGAGCGCCGTCGTGATCCCGGCGAGCCCGCCGCCGACGACGACGGCACGGGGCTGCCGGCCGCCGCCGCTCCCGGTGCCGGTGACCGACGCACCCGGACCGGTACCGGAGACAGACCCTGTCCCGGTGGCCGGTGCGCCCCGACCCGTGCCGGAGACAGACCCGGCTCCACTGGCCGACGCGCCCCGACCCGTGCCGGAGACAGACCCTGTCCCGGCGGCCGGTGTGCCCGGCGGGGTGTTCCGCTCGGTTCCTTCGTGGTTCACGCCGCCTCCGTTCGGGTCGTCGCGGTCGGGTTCGGGGGTGCCTCGGGCAGGGACGCCGGGGCGGCGTCCGGGGTTGCCCGCCGGGAGGACGGGCCGCCCATCAGGCGCGCCTCCTGACGGTGCGCCGGGCGATGTGGCGGGTGTCGAGGCCGGAGAGCCCGCGCACCGCGACGTACGCCTTCTCGCGGCCCGGGAGCGAGACGCGGCCGCGCAGGACGGCCTCGGGGTCGCGTTCGATCCGGTCCAGGAGGCGCCGGTAGATGCCGGCCATCGCCGCGACGCAGGCGCCGCTGCGCCGGTCGAGCATGGGAAGCAGCCGGTAGCCCTCGGCGAACAGGGCGCGGGCGCGCCGCACTTCGAAGTGGACGAGCCCGGCGAAGTCGGCGCCGGGGGCCGGGGTCTCGCTGCCGAAGCCGTCCGTGCAGCCGAACTTGGCGAGGTCGTCGGCGGGCAGGTAGGTGCGCCCGTTCCCGGCGTCCTCGCGTACGTCCCTGAGGATGTTGGTGAGTTGGAGCGCGAGGCCCAGGGTGTCGGCGTACTCGGGCGCGCGGTCGACGCCCTGGGCGCCGGGCTGGGTGCCGAAGACGCCGAGGGAGAGCCGGCCGATCGCGCCGGCGACGCAGCGGCAGTAGACCTTGAGGTCGTCCCAGGTCTCGTAGGTCGCGCCGCGCACGTCCATGAGGACGCCGTCGATGAGCTCGTCGAGGCCGCCGAGCGGGATCGGGAAGCGGCGGGCGGAGTCGGCGAGGGCGACGGCGACGGGGTCGGTGTCGTCCTCCTCGACGAGGCCCTTGCGGATGCGGTCGAGGACGTCGCGGGTGGCCTCGAGCCGGTGGCGCTTCTCCTCGGGCGCGAGCGTGCCGTCGCCGATGTCGTCGACGCGTCGCGAGAAGGCGTACAGCGCGGACATCGCCTGTCGCTTCTCGGCCGGGAGCAGCCGGATGCCGTAGGCGAAGTTGCGGGCCTGCTGTCCGGTGACCGCCTCGCAGTAGCTGTAGGCGGCCTGGACCGGTGCGGACGGCTGGTGCGGTGCCTCCACGGTCGTGCTCACCCCTCTCTCCGCGCCCGGAGCAGAACCGCTCCTGCCTGGCGCATCAGGCTCGGCTTGGTGGCCTTCGGTGGTCCGGTCAGCACGTCGTACCGGGCGTCGGTGATCGCGTCGAGCGCGGCGAGTCCTCCGGCGGTGAAGCCGGCGAGGAGGACGCGGAGCCGGCCGTGGACGCTGCCGACGAGGGGGGCGCCCGCGTGGAGGAGCGCGCGGGCCCGCCCGGCCTCGAAGGCGATCAGGGCCCGGACGGAGGCGCCGGCGGTGGGCGCGGCGAGGTCGCGCTCGGTGACGTGGAAGCGCTTGAGGTCCTCGGCGGGCAGGTAGATCCGGTCGCGGGCGAGGTCCTCGGCGACGTCCTGGAGGTGTTCGACGATCTGGAGGGCGGTGCAGATCTGGTCGGAGCGCCGGATCCGCTCGGGGGTGTCGGTGCCGGTGATCGCGAGGACGAGCCGGCCGACGGTGTTGGCGGAGAGCTCGCAGTACGCGAGGAGGTCGTCGTACGTCTCGTAGCGGCGGACCAGCTGGTCCTGCCGGTTGGCGGCGATCAGGCCGGCGAAGGGTCCGGGGGTGAGCCCGCGGCGCCGGACGGTCGGCTGGAGGGCGCGCAGCAGGGGGTGGTGCGGGGTGGAGTCGAAGACCCGGTGGAGGTCGGTCTCCAGGGCGTCGAGGAGCGTGACCCGGTCGTCCTCGGCGTCGGGGCCGACGCCGAGGTGGCGGGCGTCGGCGCCGCCGGGGGCGAGGTCGCCGTCGCCGATGTCGTCGACGAGCCGGGCGAAGCCGTAGACGGCCATGAGGTCGTCGCGCCAGGCGCGGGGCAGGAAGAAGGGGGCCACGGGGAAGTTCTCGTCCGCGGCCTTGCCGAGTGTGGCGCGCGAGGCGGCGTCGGTGCGCGCCTGCCGGGTCTCCGTCACTGGGCGCTTCCTGACGGAGGGACGGCGACACCCTCGTGGAGCTGGAGATTCTGCGTCATGGCCGTCACGACTCCCGTTCTACACTGCCGATCCAATCCATCCTATTTCGGACACGCCGCCGACCCCTGCCCGTAGGGCCGCCACCCGCGGGGCCCGATGGCCGCGGGGTATCGCCCTACTTGCCGCGAAACAGACCGGTCCAGCTTACGTTGTACGACGACCTTCGCCATTCCGGGGTGGCGGGCGTCGCGCCCCCCGCCGGCACGGTGCGCCAACTCTCCCGTACCGCAAGGGAGTTCCGGCTCAGACGGTGGCCGTTCCGGAGACCACCATGGCGAGGGTGGCGTCGACGACGACGCTCCTGCCGTGCACGGAGAGCCGGCGGAGCGGACCGTCGACCAGGAGGAGTGACAGTCCGTGCACGGCCGACCACGCGGCGGCACCGGTGGCGGGTCGGGCGCCGGGTCGCCCGGCGCCGAGCCGGGCGAGCGCTTCGAGTGCCTCCCTGAGCAGGGTGAACGCGCGGATCTCGGGCTCGGCGGGCGCGCGGCCGGGCGCGGGTTCGCCCGCGGTGGCGGGGCGGGCGGCGCAGAACGCGGCCCGGTAGAGGCCGGGCTGTTCCACGGCGAAGCCGACGTATCCACGGCAGAGGGCGGTGACCCGGCGCTCGGCGGCGAGGACGGGGTCGTCGGCGCCGGGCTCGCGGGCGGCCGCCCGCTCCATGGAGGCGGCGAGCTCCCGCCGGGCGTGGGACCGGACGGTGCGGAGGAGTTCGCCGCGCCCGTCGAAGTGCCGGTAGGCGGCGGTGGGCGAGACGCCGACCCGGCGGGCCGCCTCGCGCAGGACGACCCGCTCGGGGCCGCCTTCGGTGGCGAGGTCGACGGCCGCGCAGATCAGCGCGTTGCGCAGGTCGCCGTGGTGGTAGGTCTTTCCCGCCGAGGTCGCTGCCATGGGCTCATCCTGCCCGAAGTTAACCGCATGAACATTACGAGTGGGGGGCGCGACGCGCGGAAAACGGAAGAACCCCCACCGGATTTCCGGCAGGGGTTCTCGGCGTACGGGTCTCAGCGCGCGGTCTCGCGCTCGTAGGCCTTGAGCACCTCGTCCGTGGGGCCGTCCATCAGGAGCTGCCCCTTCTCCAGCCAGAGCACCCGGTCGCAGGTGTCCCGGATGGACTTGTTGCTGTGGCTCACCAGGAAGACCGTGCCGGCCTCCTTGCGGAGCTCGCGGATGCGCTCCTCGGAGCGGATCTGGAACTTGCGGTCACCGGTCGCGAGCGCCTCGTCGATGAGGAGGACGTCGTGGTTCTTGGCCGCCGCGATGGCGAACCGGAGCCGGGCGCCCATGCCGGAGGAGTACGTCCGCATCGGCAGGCTGATGAAGTCGCCCTTCTCGTTGATGCCGGAGAAGTCGACGATGTCCTCGTAGCGGGAGCGCACCTCCTCGCGGCTCATGCCCATGGCGAGGCCGCCGAGGATCACGTTGCGCTCGCCGGTGAGGTCGTTCATGAGGGCGGCGTTGACGCCCAGGAGCGAGGGCTGCCCGTCGGTGTAGACCTTGCCGCTCTCGGTGGGGAGCAGACCGGCGATGGCGCGCAGCAGCGTGGACTTGCCGGAGCCGTTGGTGCCGATGAGGCCGATGGCCTCGCCCTTGTACGCGGTGAAGGTGACGCCGCGGACGGCGTGCACCTTGCGGACGCCCCGGGAGACCTCGGCCTTGCCGCGGCCGACGATCCGGCTGAGCGCCGCGGTGGCGCTGCCCTTGCCTCCGCCTCCGGTGTGGACCCGGTAGACGATGTGGACGTCGTCGCAGATGACGGTGGGGATGTTGCCCTGGTTCGTGTCAGCCACGGCCGTACACCTCCTCGGCCTTCCAGAAGTAGATGAAACCGCCGATGCCGAAGACCAGCGCCCAGCCGAGGGCGGTGATCCAGACGTGCGGCGGCAGGTTCCCCGCGCCGTAGCCCTCGATGAGGGAGTAGCGGATGAGGTCCATGTAGACGGCCGCCGGGTTGTACATGAGGACCTTGGCGATCCACGCGGGCTTGTCGGCCAGCATCGCGGAGATCGAGAACATGACGCCCGAGGCGTACATCCAGGTGCGCATGACGAACGGCATCAGCTGGGCGAGGTCGGGCGTCTTGGCGCCCATCCTGGCCACGATCATCGACAGACCCGTGTTGAACACGAACTGCAGGAGCAGCGCGGGGATCAGGAGCAGCCACCGGAGGGAGGGGTAGCTGCCGAAGAAGAGCGCGACCGCCACGAGCACGATCATCGAGTACAGCAGCTGCTGGAGCTGCTGGAGCGAGAAGGAGATCGGGAGGGTGGCGCGCGGGAAGTGCAGGGCCCGGACGAGGCCCAGGTTGCCCGAGATCGCCCGCACACCGGCCATGACCGAGTTCTGGGTGAAGGTGAACACGAAGATGCCCGTGACCAGGAACGGGATGTAGACGTTCTCGGACATCCCGCGTCCGGCGCCCAGGATGAGGCCGAAGATCAGGTAGTACACCAGGGCGTTCAGCAGGGGGGTCGCCACCTGCCACACCTGACCCAGCTTCGCCTGGCTGTACTGGGAGGCCAGCTTCGCCGAGGAGAAGGCCAGGATGAAGTGGCGCCGGCTCCACAGATCGCGGACGTACTCGAACAGACCGGGCCGGGCGCCGCTGACGGCGAGGCCGTGCTTCGCGGCGAGGGCGGCCGGGTCCAGGCCCTCGTGGACGGCGGGCGGAGGCGCGCTCGTCGCGACCGCCCCGCCCAGGTGTGTGTCACTCACAGTCGAAACTTTCGTGTTCAAGATGCGCGGCACGTGAAGTACCACGATGTCAGACGACCGGGGGGCGACCCAGCCGGGTCAGCCGCCACACCGTACGCCACCTCATGGGGCGGCGCGGTCCGCAGGGGATCGTCCAGCCCGCGCGGAATCCGCCGAGCCACGCCTTCAGCGCGGAGAGCGAGGGCCGCCGGGCCAGGGTGAGCAGGAGCCAGACGCCGAGATAGACCGGCACCAGGGGCGCGGGCAGATTGCGACGTGCCAGCCACACTCGGTTGCGGGCCACGTTGAAGTGGTACGAGGCGTGCCGGGACGGGGCTGTCGTGGGGTGCAACAGCACCATGTCGGCACGGTAGTCGATCATCCAGCCGGCGTCGAGCGCGCGCCAGGCGAGGTCGGTCTCCTCGTGCGCGTAGAAGAACTCGTCCGGCAGACCGCCGACTTCGGCGAAGACCTTGGTGCGGACGGCGTTGGCGCCGCCGAGGAAGGTGGTCACCCGCGAGGAGCGCATCGGGTCGGCCGAGCGCAGCCGCGGCACGTGCCGGCGCTGGGTGACCCCGGTGTCCGGGTCCGCGATCCGGAAGCTGATGATGCCGAGGCGCGGGTCGGCGGTGAAGGCCTGCCGGACCAGCTCGGCGGTGTCCGTGTGGGCGAGCAGCCCGTCGTCGTCGAGGAAGAGCAGGACGTCGACGTCGGTGCCGCCGGGGCCGAAGGCCTCGATGCCGACGTTCCGGCCGCCGGGGATGCCCAGGTTCTCGGGCAGCTCGACGGTGCGGACCCCGTCGGGCACCCCGGTGACCGGGGTGCCCTGACCGACGACGACGACCTCGACCGGGTCGCCCTCCTGCGCGGCGATCGAGTCGATGAGCGCGCGCAGGTCGTCGGGGCGGGTGCCCATCGTGATGACGACGGCACCCACCCTGAGCGGCGTACTGACGGCCGGCCTCACTTCAGCCTGCTGGAGACCATGATCGACACGAGGTGCAGCACGGTCTGGAGCAGCGCGATGCCGGCGAGGACGGCGACACCGAGCCGGGAGTAGAAGAGGTCTCCCCTGACCTGGTCCGCGATCGCCAGGACCACGATGAGCAGCGAGGCCTCGATGCCGAGGACGAGCCGGTGGAACTTGAGCGCGCCGGCGGCCCGGCGGGCCAGCGCCATCCCGGAGGAGCGCGGCTCGGACGCCGCCTCCTTGACCGGCGGCAGGCCGCCCTGGTGGCGGGCGACGCCGACGAGGTCGGTCTCGGCCTTGATCAGGATGGCGCCGAGGGCGGCGAGCGTGCCCAGGAAGGCCCACAGCCAGTCGATCCGGCCCGAGCCCCACAGGTCGGCGGCGCGCAGGCCGAAGCCGACGAGGACCGCCGCGTCGCACAGGTACGCGCCGACCCGGTCCAGGTAGACACCGGCCAGCGAGTACTGCTTCTTCCAGCGGGCCACCTCGCCGTCGACGCAGTCGAGCAGCAGGTAGAGCTGGACCATGAGCGCGCCGAGCAGCGCCCCCGGGATGCCGGGCACGAGGAGGGCCGGTGCGGCGAGGACGCCCGCGAGCGTCATGACGTACGTGAGCTGGTTCGGCGTGGCCTTGGTGCCGACGAGCTGACGGGTGATCCTGAGCGAGATCTCCCGCATGTAGAGGCGGCCGCCCCAGTGCTCGCCGCTGCGCCGGTCCTTCACACCCGGCGGGTGGACGACCGGGCGGAGCTCGGCGACGGTCGGCTTCCGCACGGGACGGAGCTCAGCTACCGATGGATTTGGCATAGTCGGCGTACGCGTCCCTGATCTCGTCGTCGGACAGGTCGAGGTGTTCGAGGATGGTGAAGCGGCCCGGCCGGGTCTGCGGGGCGAAGGACACCGCCTGGACGAACTCGTCCACGGTGAAGCCCATCTCCTCCGGCAGGACGGGCAGCCCGTGCCGGCGCAGGGTCTCGACCATCACGCCGGAGGCGTCGCGCGCACCGCGCAGGTGCATCGCGAAGGCCGCGCCCAGTCCGCACTGCTCGCCGTGGCTGGCGGCGCGGGTCGGGAACAGCAGGTCGAAGGCGTGGCTGATCTCGTGGCAGGCGCCCGAGGAGGGGCGGCTGTCGCCGCTGATCGACATGGCGATGCCGGACATCACCAGGCCTTCGGAGAGCGTGACGAGGAAGTCGTCGTCGCCCACGCCGCCGGGGTGGCGGAGCACGGCCTCGCCGGCGCTGCGGGCCATGGCGGCGGCCAGGCCGTCGACGGGCTCGCCGTTCTCGCGGTGGGAGAGCTCCCAGTCCTCGATGGCGGAGAGGTTGGAGATCGCGTCGCCGATGCCGGAGCGGATGAACCGCACGGGGGCGTCCCGGATCACGTCGAGGTCGATGACCAGCGCGATCGGGGTGGGCACACCGTAGGAGCCGCGCCCGTTGTCGTTGTCCAGGGTGGAGATCGGCGAGCAGATCCCGTCGTGCGACAGGTTGGTGGCGATGGCCACCAGAGGCAGCCCGACCCGGGCCGCCGCGTACTTGGTCACGTCGATGATCTTGCCGCCGCCGAGGGCGACCACGGCGTCGTACCGCTTGCCGCGCATGGCGTCGGCGAGCTTGACGGCCTCGTCGATCGTGCCGCCCGAGACCGGGTACCAGTCGGCACCCGGCAGCTCGGGGGCGAAGTGGTCACGCAGCTTGAGGCCCGAGCCGCCGCTGATGGCGACGGCGATCTTGCCGTTGCTGGAGATCCGCTGGTCCGCGAGGAGCGCGGACAGGTCGTCCAGCGCTCCCCTGCGGATGTCGACGACGACCGGCGAAGGGATCAGCCGAGTCAGTACTGGCACGCGATCTCACGGCCCTTCGCGAGGTCGTCGTGGTTGTCGATCTCGACCCACTTGACGTCGCCGATGGGGGCCACGTCGACGGTGAAGCCGCGGTTGACCAGCTCCTGGTAGCCGTCCTCGTAGTACAGGTCGGGGTCGCGCTCGAAGGTGGCCTTGAGGGCGTCGGCGAGCTCCTCGGCGGCCTCGGCCTCGATCAGCGTGACACCGATGTACTCGCCCGTGGCGGTGGCCGGGTCCATGAGCTTGGTGATGCGCTGGACGCCCTTGCCCTCGGCCGTGATGACCTTCATCTCCTCGTCGGCGAGGCTCTTCACCGCGTCGAGGGCGAGGATGATCTTCTGGCCCTCGCCGCGGGCGGCGAGCAGCGTCTTCTCGACGGAGACCGGGTGGACCGTGTCGCCGTTGGCGAGGATCACACCGCGCTTGAGGACCTCACGGGCGCACCACAGGGAGTAGGCGTTGTTCCACTCCTCGGCCTTGTCGTTGTCGACGAGGGTGATCTTGAGGCCGTACTTGGCCTCCAGGGCGTCCTTGCGGTCGTAGACGGCCTCCTTGCGGTAGCCGACGACGATCGCGACCTCGGTGAGGCCGATCTCGGCGAAGTTCTTCAGCGTGAGGTCGAGGATGGTGGTGTCACCGTCGACGGGCACGAGGGCCTTCGGGAGGGTGTCGGTGTAGGGGCGCAGACGCCGTCCGGCACCGGCTGCCAGTACGAGGCCGATCATGCTGTTTCTCCTTCGTCGTGAACGGCGGGTGCTCCGGAGGAGACCCAGAAGCGGATGGACTCCACGAGCACCACCAGCGCGACGGCGACCGCCAGCGCGGTCAGTGCCAGGGTGAAGTCGTCGCCGCGGTCCGCCAGCAGGGCGGCGAGGACGGTCACCAGGAGCGTGCGCCCCTCGTGTCCGCCGGTGACGCGCACCAGCCAGGCGGGCGGCGCGCCGGTGCCGCCGCGAATGCGGTACACCGTGTCGTAGTGATGGTAGGCGACGGCCGCGACCAGCCCGAATGCGGCGGGGATGGCCTGCGGGGCGTCCGACTTCGCCGCGAGGATCAGGATCGTGCCGTACTCGGCGGCGCGGAAGAGCGGCGGCAGCAGCCAGTCCAGGGGGCCCTTGAGGGGCGCGGCGACGGCGAAGCCGGCGAGGCCGGCGTAGCCGAGGGCAGCGGCCACGTTCGACGGCCCCGGGCCGATGACGTACGCGTTGACGAGCACCGTCGCCGCGCCGATGGCCGCGAGGACCGGCGCCGTGAAGGCGGAACGCGGACCCCGGCGTCCGATGCGGGCGAACGCCGTGGCCAGCGGGCCCGAGTCCGCGAGGTCCGCCAGCGCCTGCGCGGCCCGGTCGGTCCGCTTCGCCTTGCGGGTCAGGGAGCGCAGGACGCGGCCGGCCGTGGTGTAGCAGGCGCCGAAGGCGCAGCCGATGATCAGGGCCCAGAAGACGATCCGGGGGTTGGTGGCGGCGGTGAGGACGGCGATCATCGCCCAGCGCTCACCGATCGGCAGGATGATCATGCGGCGGGCCCAGACGGTCCAGCCGAGGCTGTCGAGCCGGTCGGAGAGGGCCGCGGTGGGGCTGGTGTTCGCGGTGGCGTCGTGGTTGGCCTCGTTGAACGAGAAGTCCACGACGTGCCGGCAGGTCATGAGGACCATGGCGCCGAGCGCGAGGGCCCAGACGTCGTCGCCGTTGCGGGCGGCGCCGAGGGCGAGGCCCGCGTAGAAGGCGTACTCCTTGGCCCGGTCGAAGGTGGCGTCGAGCCAGGCGCCCATCGTCGAGTACTTCAGCGCGTAGCGGGCGAGCTGCCCGTCCGTGCAGTCGAGGACGAAGGAGACCAGGAGGAGGACGCCGGCGGCGATGTAGCCGCCGCGCGCGCCGGTGGCCGCGCAGCCGGCCGCGATCAGCGCGGTGAGCAGCGAGGCGGTGGTGACCTGGTTCGGGGTGAGTCCGCGGCGCGCGCACCAGCGGGCGATGTAGCGCGAGTACGGGCTGATGAAGAAGGTGGTGAAGAAGCCGTCGTGCGCCTTGACGGCGGAGCGCAGCCGTACGGCCTCGTCGTCGACGGCGTCCACGGCGGCGCGGGCCGCGTGGCGGGCCTCCGCGTCGGTGGGCACGGCGGCGACGAGGGTGCCGAGCTGGGGCCGGTGCACGGCGACGCCGTCGGCGTCGAGGGTCTCGGCGAGCGCGTCGGTGAGGACGTCCGCGTCGGTGCGGGCGCCCGCCTCGGTGAGGGCCGGCGCGTCGGCGCGACCGTGCGCCTCGGTGCGCGCGCCGGGGGCGGCGGCTCCGGCGGTCGTGGCGAGCGCGCCCAGGGCCCTGGCGAGCGCAGGGCGGGCCTCGGGCTGCGCGGTGAGCGCGCCGGGGGCGGCGGCCGCGGGGAAGCGGGGGTCGGTCAGGGTGAGGCGCAGGGCGTGCAGGTGACCGACGAACCGGGGGTCGACGAGCGCGACGCGCTCGCCCGCCGGGACGGCGGCCAGCAGGGCGCCGGCCTCCTCGGCGCCGGAGGCGATCCGGACGTCGAAGCCGAGCGACCGCAGATCACCGTCGAGCGAGGATCCGGGTGCCGGCGGGCCGGTGAGGATGGCGGTCGACAGACGAACTCACTCCTTGAAGCTGACGGAGGGGCCGGCGGGGCCATGGCGGCCCCGGGCGCGGCGGTGTGGCCCGGGCACCGGGCGGCGACACGTCGGCTGAGGCTATCGGATGAACGGAGCGCGATTTCACCGAGGCTTCGTCGCCAGTACTCCCCCGGGACCGTCCGTGTCCGTCCGGGTGCGCCGCGTTCCGTGGAGATCATCATGGGCGATCGGCGGCCCGCCCGACAAACCCCGTTCCGGGAGGCCACCGGCACCGACCTCCCGTTCTGACGTCGTCGCAGGTCAGAGCATATGACAACGGTGTTCAGTACCGTGTTGCACATACCCCCCACCCGTAGTTCACTTGCGAATCGGGGCACACGAGAGACACGACCGGGAGGCCTTGTCATGGGGGCTGGACACGACCACGGGCACAGCCACGGCGGCCCGCCGCCGACGGGTACGGCGGCCGCCGCGTACAAGAACCGACTGCGGATCGCGCTCGGCATCACGCTCTCCGTGATGGTGATCGAGATCATCGGCGGGCTCGTCGCCGACTCGCTCGCGCTGATCGCGGACGCGGCCCACATGGCGACCGACGCGGTCGGCCTCGCGATGGCGCTCCTCGCGATCCACTTCGCGAACCGGCCGCCCTCGGGGAACCGCACCTTCGGGTACGCCCGGGCCGAGATCCTGGCGGCGCTCGCCAACTGTCTGCTGCTGCTCGTCGTCGGCGGTTACGTGCTGTACGAGGCGATCCAGCGGTTCATCGAGCCGGCCGAGACCAAGGGCGGTCTGGCGATCGCGTTCGCGGTGATCGGCCTGGTGGCCAATGTGATCTCGCTGTCGCTGCTGATGCGGGGCCAGAAGGAGAGCCTCAATGTGCGCGGGGCGTATCTGGAGGTGCTCGCGGACGCGCTGGGTTCGGTCACCGTGATCGTCGCGTCCGGGATCATCCTGGCGACGGGCTGGCAGTACGCCGACCCGATCGCCTCGATCGTGATCGGTCTGATGATCGTGCCGCGCACGCTCAAGCTGCTGCGCGAGACCCTGGACGTGCTCCTGGAGGCGGCCCCGAAGGGCGTCGACATGGCGGAGGTACGGGCGCACATCCTGGCCCTGCCGGGCGTCGAGGACGTGCACGACCTGCACGCCTGGACGATCACCTCGGGCATGCCGGTGCTCTCCGCGCACGTGGTCGTCGACCAGGACGCGCTGGACTCGGTCGGGCACGAGAAGATGCTGCACGACCTCCAGGGCTGCCTGGGCTCGCACTTCGACGTGGAGCACTGCACCTTCCAGCTGGAGCCGGTCGGGCACGCGGAGCACGAGGCGAAGCTCTGCCTCTGAGCGGCCCCGGCTGTTAGTCTCGCCGTACGAGCGCGTGTGGAGAGGAGCTGAGGTTGATGACCGTCGCGATGGAGGCTGCCCTGTGCGGCAGCACCCGGTCGTCCCTCAGCCTCCGGGTCTCCGGCTGACCTGATCCCGGTCTTCCCACCGGTACGTCACGTCGTCGGCCGGGGCCCTTTCATCCAAGGGTTTCCACGTTGTCCGACAACGCTCTGCACGACTCCTTCTTCGCCCTGCACCACGGCCTTCCGCGCCAGGGTCCGGGCTCCGACACCACCACCCGTCGGCTCCTCGCGCTCGCGGGCCGCCTTCCCGGGCGCCCGCGCGTGCTCGACCTGGGCTGCGGCCCCGGCCGCTCCGCGCTGCTCCTGGCCGCCGAGGCGGGCGCCGACGTGACCGCCGTCGACACCCACGAGCCGTTCCTCGCGGAGCTGCGGGAGACCGCCGCGGCCCGCGGGCTCGACGGGGCGGTGCGCACCCTGAACGCCGACATGGGCGCGCTGGCGTTCCCCGACGGCTCCTTCGACCTGGTCTGGGCCGAGAGCTCGGTCTTCGTCCTCGGCTTCGACCGGGCCCTTGCCGAGTGGCGCAGGCTCCTCGCGCCCGGGGGCACCCTGGTGCTCACCGAGTGCGTCTGGACCACCGAGGAGCCGGGCCCGGCGGCCCGCGCCTTCTGGGAGAACCACTACACCCTCCGTACCGTCGCCGGGAACGCGGCGGCGGCCGTCCGGGCCGGCTACCACGTCCTGGGGACCTTCCCGCAGCCCGAGAGCGACTGGGACGAGTACTACATCCCGCTCGCCGCGCACGCGGACGCGGCGGACACCTCCGTGCCCGGCATGGCCGAGGCGGTGGCGGGGGCACGCGCCGAGATCGCGCTGCGGCGCGCGCACGGCTCCGACTACGGGTACGCGGGCTTCGTCCTGCGGCCCGCCGATCCGCGCCGGCACACCCGCCCGGAGGCCGGGGCGGACGCGGCGGCGATCCGACGGGTCGTGTCCACGGCCTTCGGGTCGGAGGCCGAGCCGTCGGCGACGGAGGCCGAGCTGGTCGACGCGCTCCGGCGGGACGACGGCGCCTGGCTTCCGGGCCTGTCGTACGTGGCGAGGCCCCGGACGGCACGGTGGCGGCGCACGCGCTGATCACCCGCTGCCTGGTGGGCGGCGTCCCGGCGGCCGCGCTCGGTACTACCCGCGGTTCGGGTTCGTACGGGCGTCCGAGTACGGGATCAAGCCAGGTTTCGAGGTTCCGGACGAGGCCATGATGGCGCTCGTCCTGGACGGTTCGCGGCCGGTTCCCCCGGGCACGATCGCCTATCCGGCGGCTTTCGGGGTGGAGACGCCCCGCGAGGGGCGCCGCTCCCGCCGCACCGGATGTACTCCGGTGCGGCGGGAGCGGCCACGTCCGGCCGCCGAAGTACGGACAAGCCGGTTTTGTACGGCAGACTGTGGTGGCCCCCACGGGCCGAGGACCGATGCGAAGGATGGTTTATGCCGACCACACCAGCCACCGCGGCTCAGATCTCGCCGGAGATCGCGTCGAACGGCGTCCAGCCGTCCGGAGTCCCGGCGCCGATCATGCTCGAACTGGTCGACGAGGAGGGGAGGACCATCGGCACCGCGGAGAAGCTCGCCGCCCACCAGGCGCCGGGGCGGCTCCACCGCGCCTTCTCCGTCTTCCTCTTCGACGAGTCGGGCCGGCTGCTGCTCCAGCGGCGCGCGCTCGGCAAGTACCACTCCCCCGGCGTCTGGTCGAACACCTGCTGCGGCCACCCCTACCCGGGCGAGGCGCCGTTCGCCGCGGCGGCCCGGCGCACCTTCGAGGAGCTCGGCGTCTCGCCGTCGCTGCTCGCGGAGGCCGGCACCGTCCGCTACAACCACCCGGACCCGGCTTCCGGCCTGGTGGAGCAGGAGTACAACCACCTCTTCGTCGGCCTGGTGCAGGCCGCGCCGCAGCCGGACCCGGAGGAGATCGAGTCCACCGACTTCGTCACCCCCGAGGAGCTGGCCGAGCGGCACGCCGCCCTGCCCTTCTCCGCCTGGTTCATGACGGTCCTGGACGCGGCGCGTCCGGCGATCAGGGAGCTGACGGGTCCGTCCGGGGGCTGGTGACCGCCGGCTCCCGAGGCGCGCCTCCCGGCCCCGGTGCCATCGGGGCCGGGGCCCGTCCGGCGGTTCGCGCCGGAGGCGGTTCGCGCCGGACCGGCGGGAGCCGTCAGAAGGGTCCCAGGGGCAGCGCCGCCCAGATGATCTTCCCGCCGCTCGCGGTGTGCTCGACGTCGCAGGCGCCGCCGGCCTCCTGGGCGATCTCGCGCACCAGGAGGAGCCCACGCCCACCGGTCTGCCCCCAGTCCGCCTCCAGGGCCTTGGGGCGGTAGGGGTGGTTGTCCTCGACGGACACCCTGACCCACTCGGGGCCGATCGCGACCTCCACCGCTATCTCCGGTGAGAGCAGCGCCGCGTGCCGTACGGCGTTGGTCACCAGCTCGGAGACGATCAGCAGCAGGCCGTCCATGATCTCCTCATGGACCGGGACGCCCTGGCGGACCAGCAGGTCGCGGACGGCGTGCCGGGCCTGCGGGACGGAGACGTCGACCGCCGCAGCGGTGAAGCGCCAGACTCCTTCGTAGGACGGTTGCCGGGCGGGGACGCCTCCGTGGGTCCCCACGGTCCCGTTCCCACCCTCGTGCTCGATTCTCGCCACGGATCGAGTCTTGGCAATGCGCGCAGGCGGACCGGCCTACTGACCAGAAGTCGACACCTATCGGCCACTTTCTGATCGGCTGAGTATGCCAACGTCAGTTGTTCGACTGGTCCTGTGCGCTTTCTGAGGATTCCGGAGGCGGGCCCGCGGGCGGCACCGCCGGGGTCACCATACGGACGATCCGCCTGCCGCCCACCCCGATCGCGATCAGACCGAGCCCGTCGAACAGCAGGGCGAGCGAGAAGAAGGTGCCGATGACGTACCGGCTGCTCTCCGGCCAGTCGAACAGGACCAGCACACCGAGGAGCAGCCCGAAGGCTCCCTGGAACAGGGTCCAGCCGAACTGCGGCCCCCGCACCACCACACTCCCCACCAGCCGGAACAGTCCGCCCGTGAGGAACAGCAGGGCGGCGAACATGGTCAGCGCCTCCGCCGAGCCCTCCGGGTGGCGGATGACCACGACACCGGCCGCGATGTTCAGGGCGGCCACCACCGCGGCGAGCCAGAAGTAGCTGGTGCCGCGCGACTGGACGGCCTGCAGCCCCACGATCCCGCCGATGAGCAGCAGCCAGCCGAAGAGGAGCATCGAGGTCAGCGTCGCGGCGGCCGTGTAGATCAGGCCGACGATCCCGCCGACGACGAGCACGATGCCGAGCGCGGCCAGCCAGCTGAAACCGCGGCGCAGCTTCCTCCCCTCGCGTGCCATCTGCCGCACGGGGTCCGGCTCGGGGGCTCGCGTCCCGCCGGCGTCCCCGGACATGTGCCGCCTCCTCGGAGCGGCCCCTTCCTGATCGTACGTTCGGCTCCGGCGGATAGCATCCGGCCCATGGAGCCGCAGCTGAAGGTCAGCGTCACGGACGGGATCGCCACCGTCGTCATCGCCAACCCCGCCAAGCGCAACGCCATGAGCGCCGGAATGTGGCGCGCCCTGCCCGGCGTCCTGGAGCCGCTCGCCGCCGACCCGGCCGTGCGGGTCCTGGTCCTCGCCGGCGAGGGCGACACCTTCTGCGCGGGCGCGGACATCGCCGCGCTGCGGGAGCCCGGGGACGAGCAGCAGGGGCTGGCGGTACGGGCCGAGGAGGCGCTCGCGGCCTTCCCCAAGCCGACCCTCGCCGCGGTACGGGGCTTCTGCGTCGGGGGCGGCAGCCAGCTCGCCGCCGCCTGCGACCTGCGCTTCGCCGAGGAGGGCGCCCGCTTCGGGATCACGCCCTCGAAGCTCGGCATCGTCTACGCCTCCTCCTCGACCCGCAGGCTCACCGCCCTCGTCGGGCCCTCGACCGCCAAGTACCTGCTGTTCTCGGGCGAGTTGATGGACGCGGAGCGGGCGCTGCGGACCGGGTTCGTGGACGAGCTGCACCCGGCGGGCGCGCTGGACAAGCGGGTGGCCGAGTTCGCCCGGCTGCTCGCCTCCCGCTCGCTGCTCACCCAGGCGGCCGCGAAGGAGTTCGCCGACGGGCGCCTGGACCGGGACGCGCACTGGGCGGAGCAGGCACGCGGCAGCGGCGACACCGCCGAGGGCGTCGCCGCCTTCCTGGAGCGCCGCGCGCCCCGCTTCACGTACGGGCTCTGAGCCCGCTTCCCGTACGCGCTCCAGCCGTTCCCGTCGTACCGACCAGTCGGTAATGTTCGGTGACATGACGACTGCCCTTGCGCCGCGCGCCGGACGCCTCTGCCACAACGCCCTCAACCCGATCCACTCCACGCTGTACTTCTCGCCGGACCTGGACCGCGAGTTCGGCGCGCTCGGCTTCACCGACAAGAGCGCGATGCGGCTCGCCGCGCGCAGCGCCGCGCTCGGCGCGGTGGGCGCGGGCACGGTCGCCGCGACCTTCTACAACTACAACCACGAGTTCCTCGCCCGGCACCTCCCGGCCGTCTGGGAGACCGCCTCCCCCGCCGAGGTCCTGGACGCCCGCCTCCGGACCGCCGACGCGACCCTGCGCCGGCTGCTCGGCGAGGACGGGGTGGCCTCCCCGGAGATGGCCGAGGCGGCGGAGCTCGCCCTGCGCGCCACCGAGGCCTGCACCCGGCACGCCCGGCCGCTCTACTCGGCCCACGCCGACCTGCCGGTGCCCGAGCAGCCCCACCTCGCCTACTGGTTCGCCGCCACCCTGCTCCGTGAGCACCGCGGCGACGGCCACCTCTCGGCGCTGCTCTCCGCCGGGCTCGACCCCGTCGAGGCCCTCGCCTCGCACACGGCCACCGGCAAGGGCATGGCCCCGCGCTGGGTCCTCGGCACGCGCGGCTGGCAGCGCGAGGACTGGGAGGCGGCGCGGGAGCGGCTGCGCGAGCGCGGGCTCCTCGGCGCCGACGGCGAGCTGACGGAGTCGGGCACGGCCCTGCGCGCCGAGGTCGAGGAGCACACCGACCGACTGGACGCGGCCCCGTACGAGCACCTCGGCGCGGCCGGGGTGGAGCGCCTCACCGAGCTCGCACGCGGCTTCCTGGTCACGGCGGCCGGCGCGGGCGCCTTCCCTGCGGACCTCATCGGCAAGGGCTGATCCGGCGCGCGGGACGGGTCGGTTGCCGCGTACGGGTGACCGACCCGGCAGAATGCACTCGCAAGCTTGAGGCACGAGAAGGCGAGTCGGGACACCGTGACGACGTCCATCGAAGCAAGGATCGCCGAGGAGCTCGGCGTACGCGAGCGACAGGTGAAGGCAGCCGTCGAGCTCCTCGACGGCGGTTCGACCGTGCCGTTCATCGCGCGCTACCGCAAGGAAGCGACCGAGATGCTCGACGACGCGCAGCTGCGCACCCTGGAGGAGCGGCTGCGCTATCTGCGCGAGCTGGAGGACCGCCGGTCGGCGATCCTCGACTCGGTCCGCGAGCAGGGCAAGCTGACGGACTCGCTGGAGGCGAGCATCCGGGCCGCCGACACCAAGGCGCGTCTGGAGGACATCTACCTGCCCTTCAAGCCGAAGCGGCGGACGAAGGCCCAGATCGCCCGCGAGGCCGGTCTCGCACCGCTGGCCGAGGGGCTGCTCGCCGACCCGTCCGTCGAGCCGGCGGCCGCCGCCGCGGCCTTCGTGGACGGCGACAAGGGCGTCGCGGACGCCGCCGCGGCCCTGGAGGGCGCGCGGGCGATCCTCGCCGAGACGTTCTCCGAGGACGCCGACCTCATCGGTGAGCTGCGCGAGCGCATGTGGGGCCGCGGACGGCTCGTGGCGAAGGTCCGCGCGGGCCAGGAGGAGGCGGGAGCGAAGTTCGCCGACTACTTCGACTTCACCGAGCCCTTCACGGCGCTGCCCTCGCACCGCGTGCTCGCGATGCTGCGCGGCGAGAAGGAGGACGCCCTCAGCCTGGACCTCGAACCGGAGGAGCCGACGGAGGGGCCTTCCTCGTACGAGGGGATCGTCGCGGGCCGCTTCGGCGTCGCCGACCGGGGCCGCCCCGGTGACAAGTGGCTCCAGGACACGGTCCGCTGGGCCTGGCGGACCCGCATCCTGGTGCACCTGGGGATCGATCTGCGGCTGCGGCTGCGGACGGCCGCCGAGGACGAGGCCGTACGGGTCTTCGCGGCGAACCTGCGGGACCTGCTGCTCGCCGCGCCGGCCGGCACCCGGGCGACGCTCGGGCTCGACCCCGGTTTCCGTACGGGCGTGAAGGTCGCCGTCGTCGACGCGACCGGCAAGGTCGTCGCCACGGACACGATCTACCCGCACGTCCCCGCCAACAAGTGGGACCAGGCGCTCGAGAAGCTGGCGCGCCTCGCGAAGGAGCACGCGGTCGAGCTGATCGCGATCGGCAACGGCACGGCCTCCCGCGAGACCGACAAGCTGGCGACCGAACTCCTCGCCAAGCACCCCGAGTTGAAGCTGACGAAGGTGATGGTCTCGGAGGCCGGCGCCTCGGTCTACTCGGCCTCCGCCTTCGCCTCGCAGGAACTCCCGGGCCTGGACGTGTCGTTGCGCGGCGCCGTCTCCATCGCCCGGCGGCTCCAGGACCCGCTCGCGGAGCTGGTGAAGATCGACCCGAAGTCCATCGGCGTCGGCCAGTACCAGCACGACCTGGCCGAGGTGAAGCTCTCGCGCTCCCTCGACGCGGTGGTCGAGGACTGTGTGAACGGTGTCGGTGTCGACGTCAACACCGCCTCGGCGCCGCTGCTTTCGCGGGTCTCGGGCATCAGCGGCGGCCTCGCCGAGAACATCGTCGCGCACCGGGACGCCAACGGCCCCTTCCGTTCCCGCAAGGCGCTCAAGGACGTGGCGCGGCTCGGCCCGAAGGCGTACGAGCAGTGCGCGGGCTTCCTGCGCATCCGGGGCGGCGACGACCCGCTGGACTCCTCGTCGGTGCACCCGGAGGCGTACCCGGTGGTGCGCCGGATGGTGAAGGCGACGGGCGGCGAGGTCGCGGCGCTGATCGGCGACACGGGCACGCTGCGCTCGCTGCGGGCCGACGACTTCGTCGACGAGACCTTCGGTCTGCCGACGGTGACGGACATCCTGCGCGAGCTGGAGAAGCCGGGCCGCGACCCGCGTCCGGCGTTCCGCACGGCCACGTTCAAGGAGGGCGTCGAGAAGATCGGCGACCTGGCGTCCGGGATGGTCCTGGAGGGTGTCGTCACCAACGTGGCCGCGTTCGGCGCGTTCGTGGACGTCGGTGTGCACCAGGACGGTCTGGTGCACGTGTCGGCGATGTCGAAGACCTTCGTCAAGGACCCGCGTGACGTGGTGAAGCCGGGCGACGTGGTCAAGGTGAAGGTCCTGGACGTGGACATCCCGCGCAAGCGGATCTCGCTGACGCTGCGGCTGGACGACGAGCCGGGCGCCGAGGGCCAGGGCGGCGCGCCCCGGCGCGACCGGGGCGAGCGCGGCGACCGCGGCGACCGTTCCGGTCGGCCGCCGCAGCAGCGTCAGGGTGGCGGTGGCCGCCGCTCCGAGGGCGACAAGCGGAACGACCGCGGGGAGCGGGGCGGCCGGGACCGCTCGCCGGCGCCGGCGCCGGCGAACAGCGCGATGGCGGACGCCCTGCGCAAGGCGGGCCTGCTCGGCGAGGGCGGCGGCAAGCGCCGCTAGGAGGCGCGGGGGCGCTCTCCGGCAGAACGCACGGAAGGGCGCCCCTCGTCCCGCTCGCCGGGGCCTCTGCGCGTACGCCCGCGTTACGGCAGGAAGCGCAGCGCCCAGTCGGCGCGGTTGGCGACGGACAGGTCGTCGTCCTCCGTCATCGGCTGGAGGAGGCGGCGGGCCGTCTTCGGGTCCGCCTGGACCAGGTCGACGATCTCGGCGGCCAGGCCGTCCTGGTCGTCCCCGAGGTCGACGGCGGAGGCGCGGATCAGGGCCGGGAGGGTGTCGGAGCCGCCGAGGGCGGCGACGACGCCGCCGAGGAGTTCCCGGGCGTAGGCGTTCCGCTCGGCGAGGGCGCGGTCCAGCTCGGCCTGGAGGCGCGGCAGGAGGCCGGCGTCGCCCGAGGCCGCGATCTCGTCGGCGAGGTCGATCGTGGCGTCGACGTCCGCGTCCAGATCGTCCAGCATCTCGGTCAGCCGGGTCAGTAGGTCGGTCATGGTGCCTCCTGGAATGCGCCGTCCACGAGAACGGGGACGGTCGTCGAGCTGTCGGTCTCGGCGGCCACGGCCACGTCCTGCGGAAAGCCGTACTCGTACAGTTCACGGCCCGAGTCGCAGCCGTGCAAGGCGGCGACCGGGTCCTCGGTGGCGTCCCACAGCGTGGCCGCCGCGGTCGCCTCCGGGGTCATGCGGGTGTGCGGGCCCGCGAGGGCGGAGAGCACGGCTCCCGCGCCCAGCAGGTCTTCGAGGGCGGGGCGCAGCGAGCCGTCGGGCCACCGCTCGCCCGAGGCGATGACGGCAAGCGGCCGCTCGGCCGTGCCGTAGCCCCGGTCGGCGAGCCGGCGGGCGACGGCCGAATGGTTGCGCAGGGAGGCCGCGACGACCGCCGCGCCGCCCGCGGCCGCCTCCGCGGCGATGGTCGAGCCGTTCGGGGACGGCAGGACCAGTCGCGACGGCCTCGGGGCGGCGCGCAGGGCGGCCGGGGAGAGCGTCCACGGGTGCGCCCCGGTGGCCTCGCTCCGGCCGACGGCGAGCACGGCGTCCTTCTCCCGCGCGTACGCCTCGGCCGTGGCGTCCCTCCAGCGGTACGGGTACACGGCGGTGCCGCCCTCGACGGCGACGCCCACCGAGGTGGTGAAGGACAGCACGTCGACGACGACCACGCAGGCGGCCGCCGGGGCGAGGGCCCGCGCCCCGGCGGGACCCCAGCCGAAGGCGACCGTCATCGCCGGCCGCGTACGGACGCGCCCGTGATCACAGCTCGGTCGCCTTGCCGTCGGCGACCTCGATGCGGCGGGTGGTGCGGACCGCGTCCAGCATGCGCCGGTCGTGGGTGACGAGCAGCAGCGTGCCGGTGTACGAGTCGAGGGCGGACTCCAGCTGCTCGATGGCCGGCAGGTCCAGGTGGTTCGTCGGCTCGTCGAGGACGAGCAGGTTCACGCCCCGGCCCTGGAGCAGGGCGAGCGCGGCGCGCGTCCGCTCGCCCGGGGAGAGCGTGGTGGCGGGCCGCAGCACGTGGACGGCCTTGAGGCCGAACTTGGCGAGCAGCGTCCGGACCTCGGCGGGCTCGGTGTCGGGCACGGCCGCGCAGAACGCCTCCAGGAGGGTCTCCGTGCCGTGGAACAGCTTCCGGGCCTGGTCGACCTCGCCGACGACGACGCCCGAGCCGAGGACCGCGTCGCCGGAGTCCAGCGGGAGACGGCCGAGGAGCGCGGCGAGCAGGGTCGACTTCCCGGCGCCGTTCGCCCCGGTGACGGCGACCCGGTCGGCCCAGTCGATCTGGAGGGTGACCGGGCCGAAGGCGAAGTCGCCGCGGCGGACCTCGGCCTCGCGCAGCGTCGCGACGACCGAGCCGGAGCGGGGCGCGGCGGCGATCTCCATGCGCAGCTCCCACTCCTTGCGGGGCTCCTCGACGACGTCGAGGCGCTCGATCATGCGCTGGGTCTGCCGGGCCTTCGCCGCCTGCTTCTCGCTGGCCTCGCCGCGCAGCTTCCGGCTGATCTTGTCGTTGTCGGAGGCCTTGCGGCGGGCGTTGCGGACGCCCTTGTCCATCCAGTTGCGCTGCATGAGGGCGCGCCCTTCGAGGGCGGCCTTCTTGTCGGCGTACTCGTCGTACTCCTCGCGCGCGTGGCGCCGGGCGGTGTCCCGCTCCTCCAGGTACGCCTCGTAGCCGCCGCCGTACAGGGTGATCTGCTGCTGGGCGAGGTCGAGTTCGAGGACCTTGGTGACGGTGCGGGTGAGGAACTCGCGGTCGTGGCTGACGACGACCGTCCCGGCGCGCAGCCCCTTCACGAAGGACTCCAGGCGCTCCAAACCTTCGAGGTCGAGGTCGTTCGTGGGCTCGTCGAGCAGGAAGACGTCGTAGCGGGAGAGGAGCAACAAGGCGAGGCCGGCGCGGGCTGCCTGGCCGCCGGAGAGGGCGGTCATCGACTGGTCGAGGCCGACGGTGAGGCCGAGGGAGTCGGCGACCTCCTCGGCGCGCTCGTCGAGGTCGGCGCCGCCGAGGTTCAGCCAGCGCTCCAGGGTGACGGCGTACGCGTCGTCCGCGCCGGGCGTGCCGTCGACGAGGCCCTGGGTGGCCTCGTCCATGGCGGCCTGGGCGGCGGCGACGCCGGTGCGGCGAGCGAGGAACTCCCGCACGGTCTCCCCCGCGCGCCGCTCGGGCTCCTGCGGAAGGTGGCCGACGGCGGCGGTGGGCGGGGAGAGCCGCAGCTCGCCCTCCTCCGGGGTGTCGAGCCCGGCGAGCAGCCGCAGCAGGGTCGACTTGCCGGCGCCGTTGACGCCGACGAGGCCGATGACGTCACCGGGGGCGACGACGAGGTCGAGCCCGGCGAAGAGGGTGCGTTCGCCGTGGCCGGCGGCGAGGTCCTTGGCGACGAGAGTGGCAGTCATCAGGGAACGCATCCTAGGCGACGCGGCGACACGCCGAGGATTCGAGGAGTCGGAGCAGCACGGACCGGTAGGCCGGGCCGTGGAAGCGGTACGGGCCGACGCCGGGGTAGCCCTCGCGCACGGGCTCGGCGGCGGTGCCGGTCTGCCAGGCGAAGTCGCGCCAGACGACGTCCGCGCCGTCGCGGGCGACGACGGCGGTGACCGCGCCGCAGCCGGGGTCCTCGCAGTCGGGGCAGGAGTGGATCACCTGGCGGCTGCCGTCGGCCAGGAGCAGGCGGTGGGCGTGCTCGGCACGGACGGTGGGCGGGAGGTCCGCCGCGAGGGGCGAGACGGTGTCGAAGCCGTCGGTCTCGTCGAGCCGGTGGAGCAGCGGCCTGCCGTCGACGAGGAAGTCGTGGTGAAGGTGGTCGCCGCCGGACGGGGCGGCGGGGACGAGGTCGAAGGACGTGTGCGGGACCGGCATGACTCGAGTATTTCGGCCTTCCGTGGCCGCGCCGTCCCGGAAATGTCATGGTCCCGGTACGGTCCCGGGCATGAAGAGCGACGTGATCGTGGTGGGGGGCGGGGTCGTCGGCCTGGCGACGGCGACGCGGCTTGCGGAGCGCGGGCGTCGGGTACGGATCTGGTCCCGTGACGACCTGCCCGAGACGACTTCGGCGGTGGCGGGCGCCCTGTGGTGGCCGTACCGGATCGAACCGGCGGCCGAGGTCGGCGCCTGGGCCCTGACCTCCCTGCGGGTGTACGGGGAGTTGGCCGTCGATCCGGAGCGGACCGGGGTCCGGTGGGTGACCGGGGTCCACGCGGGCACGGTCCTCGACGAGCTCGGCCCCTGGGCCGAGGAGGTCGAGGGGCTGCGGCAGTTGGCGCCGGAGGAGGTGCCGGGGCCGTACGGGACGGGGCTCGCCGCGCGCCTGCCGCTGATCGACATGCCGGTCCATCTGACCTTTCTGCGGGGCCGGTTCGAGGCCTTGGGCGGGACCTTCGAGCGGCGCGAGGTCGCCGGTTTCGAGGAGGCGGCGGAGGAGGCGCCGGTGGTCGTCGACTGCACGGGACTCGCGGCGCGGGAGCTGGTACCGGATCCCGGACTGCGGTCGGTGCGGGGGCAGTTGGTCCTGGTGGAGAACCCGGGGATCGAGGAGTGGTTCACGGCGGCGGACGAGTCGGCGGGCGAGACCACGTACTACTTCCCGCACGAGGACCGGCTGGTGCTCGGCGGGACGGCGGAGGAGGACGACGAGCGGCTCGCGCCGGATCCGGCGACGGCGGCGGCGATCGTGGCGCGGTGCGCGCGGGTGCGGCCGGAGATCGCGGGGGCCCGGATCCTCGGCCACCGGGTGGGCCTGCGGCCCGCGCGGGCGGGCGGGGTGCGGATCGAGGCGGTGCCGCTGCCGGGCGGCGGACGGCTCGTCCACAACTACGGGCACGGCGGCGCGGGGGTGACGGTGGCCTGGGGCTGCGCGGAACGGGCGGCGGAACTGGCGCTGGGCTGAGGCGGGCCGCCCGCAGCCCCCGAACGGCGGCTGCGCAAGGCCCCCGAACGGCCGCGGGGCGGTCGCCTCCTTCCGGAGGGCGACCGCCCCGCGTCACGTACTAGCTTGATCTTTAACCTGTGCGGCGAGGCCGTGGGGTCGTCGACTTCTTGTTCCGGGACGTGGCGGTGTCGGTTTTGCGGACTGTGTGGACGT